>JAGRJB010000560.1 GCA_020442965.1 Pseudomonadales bacterium | reverse complement strand
GGTTTTTTGCCGGTGGCGACCGCAGTGTGCGCGGTTTTGGCTTCAACCAGTTGTCGCCGTTGACGCCGGTGATCGATCCGGTAACTGGCGTGCAGGCGGTGGATCCTGCGACCGGCGATCCACAGTTCGAGAAACTCGGCGGCAAACATCTGGTGGCAGGTAGTGTCGAGTTGGTGCGCGATCTGCCGCGCAACTTTGCCGTGGCGGCCTTTACCGATTTCGGCAACGCTTTCGACAAGTTTGGCGACCCGATAGAAATGTCGGTCGGCATCGGCATACGCTATCGATTGCCCATTGTCACCGTCGGGATCGACATCGCGCAGGCCTTGACGACACCGGCCGGTGCCGCCACGCGTCCGGGGCCGCGCTTTCATATCAACTTCTCACCGAAGCTCTAGAACCGGTGCGGCGCCGAATCCTCATTACAACGTTGTTCTTCGGGGTGCTGTTCATCGCGCTGCCGCTCGCGCTGCTGACCTGGATCACTTACTCCGAGAACGGACTCGCATTCGCGCTGCGCCATCTACCCCGCAAGATCGCCAACACCGAACTCACTATCGAAGGCGTCCGCGGCACCTTGGCGTCGGGTCTCCAGGTTGCGCTGGTGGAGATCGAGCACCCACGCTCACACCTGCGGTTCGAGCGGGTGCAAGGCAAAGTATCTCTGTTGCCGCTGATCTACGGCACGATTCGCGCTAACAAGGTTACGATCGATACGGCGCTGATCGAAGTACGACCGCGCATCGAGCCGGTGGTACCGTATGAGCCGCATTTTCTGCCGCGGTTGCTGCGTATCGTGGGCGACCGCGTGGACGCGCGTTCAGTGACCATCGTCTCGCCGAACGGCTACAGCAACGAGTTCCGCGAACTCTCCGTATCGGGCGTCGCCAGTCAGAATCGAATCCGTGTGTTCGACCTCTCGGGTTGGTGGAACAACTTGTTCGCCAACGCGAGCGGCGAGCTGCGCGCCGCCGATCCGATGGAGCTCGAGGGCGAGGCCCGCGTACGGCTCGTTTTCGACGGCCAGCCCGAGTGGCGGGCCACCGGAAGCTTCAACGGGAATCTCGACCGAGTACCGCTGACGGGTGCGCTCGACGCGCCGTTTCGCGCCAGCTTCACCGGATCGGTCGAGTCACTCACGCAAGCCTGGAGCTGGTCGGCCAATGCCAGGGTGTTCGACTTCGATCTCACGACCTTTGGCGGCGGCGATGCGCTTGGGCTCACTAGCGGAGAACTCGCGTTGCACGGCGACGCGGCGGGATTTCACGCCGCTGGACCGCTCGACGCCGCCGGCCTGCGCGCCGGGATTTTCGATACGACGTTCGACGGCTCGTACGCTAACAAGACAGTGACCGCAGAACGTATCGATATCCGCCACCGCCGCACGGGTGGCCGGATCCTCGCGGCGGGTGATATCAGGATCGACGAGCGCGGCCCGACGCTCGCGCTGAGCGGTAGCTGGCGTGGATTCAGTTGGCCCCTCACGGGCGCAGAATTGCTGTTCAGCAGTGCAGCGGGCCATTTCACGCTCGCGGGCCAATGGCCTTATGCCGTCACGGCAACGGGCGATCTGGCGGTACCGGCGTGGCCAGCCCTGCAAGCCGATGTAACGGGGCTGCTCGCACGCGATCATTTTGCCATCACCCGGGCGAATGTCAGCGGATTCGGCGGCGAAACCCAGGTCGCCGGCGAAGCGCGCTGGGCACCTGCGGAAAGCTGGCGCGTCGAAGGGCGGGCGCAGAACATCGATCCGTCCACTGTTCGTCCAGGCTTTCCCGGCGCCCTTAACGTGCTTTTCAACGCGAGCGGCGCGCCATTCGGCCCCAATACGCGCACTGAAATAGCTATAGCAAGTGTCAGCGGGAGCCTGCGCAAACGGCCCGCGAGCGGCAGCGGCAAACTTGCTTTGGAGCGTGGCGACTGGAGTTTCGAAGGCATCAAGTTTCGTGCCGGCGCCACGCAACTCGAACTGGACGGGCGCCTCACGGAATCGCCCGACTTGCGTTTCACGCTCAACGCGGACAGTCTCGGATTGTTAGCGGACGGCGCACGCGGCAACGTATCGGTGCGCGGCAATCTGCGCGGCACGCGTGCCGCCCCCGTCATTCAATTGACCGGCAAGGGTGCTGGTATCTCGTATGCGGGCTTCGCGGTTGGGCGCATCGAAGCTGACGTCGATGTCGACTGGCAAGGCACCCGCAGTTCACGAGCCGAGATCGCCGCTATCGAT
>JAGRJB010000559.1 GCA_020442965.1 Pseudomonadales bacterium | reverse complement strand
GTGTAGCCGAACCGGGCGTTGTGACCGCTTCTGCACTCACTGCTGCACAGAACGGCGGTAGATCCTTGTGGTCACCCTTCCGACGACCACTCTGGTTACTCACAGAGCCGCAACTTCTACGAACCGATATGGCAGGTTTGCCTATTCACGATGGTCCGCTGATTGTCGCTAACGATCCAGAGCGCATCGAGACTGGTTGGTGGAATGGCGCTGACGTCATGCGGGACTACTACACGGCAGTTGATGCACGGCGCGCACGATTGTGGATCTTCCGCGAACGCTTGCCGCCGAATCACTGGTTCCTGCATGGAGTGTTTGGGTGAGTGGTGTGGTTGCTGATCGGCGCAGTCGTCATGGTCGGATGGATGCTGGGTCGAGCGCGCTTCGACAATGGCCGCAGACGGCGGTGTATGCGGAGTTGCATTGCGTGTCGAGTTTCACGTTCCTGCGCGGTGCGTCGCAGCCGGAGGAGCTGATCGCGCGAGCCCATGAGTTGGGATATTCCGCAATGGCTATCACTGATGAGTGCTCGGTGGCGGGAGTGGTCAGGGCGCATACCAAGGCGAAGGAACTGGAGTTCAAGCTGATCGTTGGGTCGGAGTTTCGGCTGGTCTGTGGTATGCATCTGGTGGTGCTGGCGCTCAGTCGAGCAGGGTATGGCCGGTTGTGCCGGCTCATCACGCGCGGACGGCGGGCGGCGGAGAAGGGCGAGTATCGGGTTGAACGCAGCGATGTCGCGGAGCTGCTGGAAGATATGGCAGACACCGCGCTGCTGTGGCTACCACCGCGGCCGACGAGCTGCGGCGCGCGCGATCAGGGTTGGCAACGTGCCGAGAATGAGGGCGGCTGGGTGCGCGAGCACTTTACCGAGCGTGCGTGGATCGCGGTGGAATTGCTGCGCGATGGCACGGAACGCGGGTGGTTAGCGCGACTCGAGGATCTGGGCGTAGCACTTGGGCTACCGCTCGTTGCAACCGGCGATGTGCACCTGCACGTGCGGGCACGACGCCGCTTGCAGGATGTGATGACAGCGGTACGCTGCAATGTGCCGCTCGCCGAAGCGGGCTGGGCGCTCTATCCCAATGGCGAGCGGTATCTGCGCGAGCCGGCGCGTCTCGTCAAGTTGTATCCGTCGGCGCTGTTGGCCGAGTCGGTCAAGATCGCTGCGCTGGCCCGCTTCTCGCTCGATGAGCTGCGC
>JAGRJB010000558.1 GCA_020442965.1 Pseudomonadales bacterium | reverse complement strand
TCTGGCGCGCGGGCCGCAAGGTCGTGGTGCGGGGCCGGCACGTGCTGCGCGATTCCGTTGTCACGCGTTACCGGAACACGCTGAAGCGACTGCTGGCGTGACCACCACACCCCTGCACGATCGAATTCGGGCCCACGTCGAGCGGCAGATCTTGTCTGGCCGCTGGCCACCGGGATACAGGATTCCCTATGAGCACGAACTCATGCAGAAGTACGGCTGCTCGCGCATGACAGTCAATCGGGCGATGACCGCACTCGCGACTGCTGGTCTCATTCTGCGCCGCAGGCGAGCGGGGTCCTTCGTCGCGAAGCCGCGAATTCACGCTGCGGTCCTCACCATTCCGGATATCCAAACGGCGATCGAGGCACGCGGCGAACGTTACGACTACCAACTACTCGATACTGCGAGAGTCGCGTCACGACTACACAGTTCCATAGGCACCGAGCTGCGTGGCGCGCGGCGCCTGCTGATCCTGCGCTGCCGTCACTTTGCGGACGGTAGCGTATTCGCGTTCGAACATCGGGCTATCAACCTGACCGCCGTGCCGGCTGCGGCGCACGTCGACTTTGCGGCAACGCCACCTGGCACGTGGCTGCTACAACACGTGCCTTGGACCGAAGCCGAGCACCGAGTGAGCGCCGGCAATACCGACGCTGCTACCGCGCAACTCCTCGGGATCGAGATCGGCGGCGCATGCCTGTCCCTCGAGCGACATACGTGGCGCGGTGCGGCGGGAATCACGCACGTTCGTCAGCTATTCCCGGCGGAGCGCTACGATCTCGTCGCCCGGTTTGGGCCTAGCGTGACTCGCTCGATCGGAGCACGCCGAAAGAAGATTGCGAGGGCCCATGTCGAGCACGGGAATGTGATCGCCCAGAGGGATGCAGGCCAGATGAGCCAATGAAAATACATCTGCAACACGAGAAACGGCAGCAGCAGTCCATTGGCAGTCAACAACCAACGTACCGTTCGATTGAGTCCGGAGCCTGTGAACACGCGTGAGGCAAACAGTGTCGCAACGCTCATGAAGCTGTAGCCCAGCATATCAACCGCGTACAGGAACGAATCGAACGGCACGAACAGGAACATCTCGATGCCGGCGATCTGCCCGCGAGCCATGCGCGGCGCAACCAACGTCAGCTGAACGAAGTACACGATGCTGATCAGTACGGTGTAGGCCGTGCCAAACGCGATTGCCGTGTGGCTCCAGACTCGTTTGTCGGGTGGTGTGCAGTGATGGATGCTCACCAGCAGCACGAGAAACGAAGAGCCCAGCAACAACGACGGAGTTAACAGAACTACGATACCTAGGATCGTGCTAGCACTTTCAGGCCCACCTTCGGATCCCAGCAGGCCCCACCATTCGGCCAGTTGGCCGACGATGTAGACCATGCTCAAGGCGGTTGCGAGTATCGCGGACCAGGTGCCTGCGAACTTGGTCGAAGCGCTCATCGTTCGAATTCCATCGATTGCTCGGTAGTTTCGCCCTTCCAAACTACCTGCCACTCGCCGCGTTCGTACCACCCGACCTCAGCGTAGCCGGGAACGTGCACGCCAAATCGCGGCGCGTAATTGCTGAAATGCCCTTCCCAGGGAAGCTCGCGGTAGGTACCGTCGACGCGACTGAAGCGGCCTTTGGTATAGATGCCGACAACTTCGTCCGCATCGTTGAATCGAAATTCCAGTGAGACGGTCGTGCCATTGTCGGTTAGCGTTGCTAGCGCCGCATGGGCATCGATGGGGGACCACCTGACACCCGACTGCGGCAGCAGAGCGGTTGGATACCACACAGCTTCGGCCAAATACCGATGCAGTTCGCCTGAATTCAGCTCTGGCGATCTCGAATCGCAGCCTATCGGGATCGCGGACAGGAACGAGACGCGGCCGAGACCCATGCCGCCAACGTAGCTGTCGAGCACGTCGACATGCAGGCCCCGTGCTACGCGGATCCTGGCGTACCACACGAAACCTGGCGCACCCGGCACGACCAGTTGGCGCGCCGTGAATCGCCGCCACGTGCTACTCGTGATCGAGGTACGCAGTTCACCAGTCTGACGCATCGTGGCTGACTTGATCAGCGGCTGCCCGTCAGCGAGTACCTTGCGGAAATACCGGGCTACCGGAGTGGGCAGCGCGGCGTGATCAGAGAACTGTACCTGGCGCCGTGCTTGACCCAAGCCGCCCTTTCGCAGGCTCGCTTCGAGCTTGCTCACTGCGCGCCGTTCGCGCGAGCGGCCGAGGAGAATCGCCACGGGAGCGGCGAAGATCATTGCGGCAAACACAGCGATCCACACGTACTTCCACACGACGGTGTCTCCCGCACCCCAGTCCAGACGTCATACAGAAGTCTCTGCATTGACGGGCGCCAGCGCCCGCGTAAGCACGGTCCGGACCGAATGCGCGATGATGCGGTTGCGGTCAGGCTGACCGGGGGTCACTGGCGCGACGTGGCCGGAGCACCTGTGCGAATCGCACATCGAGCGCCCTCAAGCAACTTTGACGTGCTTACTCTGCGGCTTGGCGACTTTCGTCTTGGGTACGTGCACGGTCAGCACGCCGTCCTTGCTTTCAGCGTGAACCGCCTCGTCATCGGCATCTTCGGGCAACAAGAAGCTACGCGCGAATCTTCCCTGGAAGCTCTCGACACGATGGAACTTTTCGTTCTTCACTTCCTTTTCGTACTTGCGCTCGCCTTCGATCGCGATCATGCCGTTTTCGATCGTCACTTTGACGTCTTCCTTCTTGACCGACGGCAGCTCCGCGCGGATCAGGTACTCCGTGTCGGTCTCGCTGATATCGGCTGACGGCGTCCAGCCCGCCTTCCCGTTGAAGTCATCGCTCAAAGCCGGCCAGCGACGCCAGGCGGCGGGCATCAACTCGCGAAACGGTTCCCATTGGATGAGATTCATGACGCACTCCTCAGGATGAAAAACTCTCGACCCTGTTAGTATCGCGCACGAACTCCCGGACGAAAATCCGGATCAACGCCTATGATCGCGTGGTCTTTCCTGAGTTGACTGCCAGAGAGTCCATGCGCGCTCTCAGAGCGGTGCGACCGCAGGCCTGCGCACGACCTGCAGACCGATTGCGCCGATGCCCCAGAGTAGCAAGAGGAATCCAAGAACTCCGCCCAACACGGGTATCCGAGTGAGCAGCGTCACAAGCAGAACTGCCAGCACCGCAACGGCGATACGCAAACCAGTCCTGCCAGCGCTCTGAGGTTTGAAGCGACTCAGCAGCCATTCGGCGATCGCAATGCAGCCGACCGTGTACCCGACGAGGAGCAGAACCAGATAGAGCCACAGGGTGAGTAGCGCCAATGGAATACCGATGATCGTCACAATCAGAAAGAGCACCGCGGCCGGCACACAGACCAGGAGAATGAACCCCATCAAGAGCGTCATTCCGACACGCGTGCGCGCCACGTCCGCAATCCGTGCGGTTAGACGCGGCAGCGTGGCGATAAGAACCGCCGCCAGCAGCATGAGGCCAACGGTCCAGATGAGCGCGGCGGCGCGACCCGCGCGCTCCCAGTCATGATCGCGCCGCTCGACGTGACGCATCGCGGCGGGCAGTGCCGTTTTCTCGATCCCACCGAGAATCTGTGCCGCCGGATCCAGCTTGATGTTCTTGCGACTGGCGTAGCGCAGCTTGCCGGCGATGCGAGCATTGGGCCCCACCTGCAACGCGCCGGCGGTCGCAACCACGTCCCCGTCGACCTTGCCGTCGAGCATCACTCTTCCGCCAGCGACTTGTAGGTAGCCGCCTACATCGCCACGCAATTTGACGTCACCGCCCGTCACGCTGGCATTACCCATGATCTTGAAATCACGATCGCTCTCGATCTGCCCCCCGGCGAGCCGCGCGTTCCGTCCAACGCTACCCCGAAGGTCCAATTGGCCCCCGGCGATGTACGCATCCTGAAGTACGTCGCCGGCCAGGCGGAGCTTGCCACCGGCGATCACGGCATCACCACCGACCGGACCGTTGATCTCAACCTCGCCACCAGCGGCTAACAGATCGCCACTGATGGAGCGGTCGATTCGAATGGTGGAGCCCGCGACGAAATGATCGGCACCGAGATCTCGGCTAATCAAACGATCCGTGTCTTCGATTTCTTCCGCAACGGCTGCCAGCGAAGTCAGCGCAAGTGCGAGCATCATGACAATCCGCGCTAACATACTACTGGCTCCTGTCATGGCGGGCGTATCCGCAATCACTAAAGCCCGGAAATGCACTGCTGCAGCAGGCTGCGCACTTCAGCGGCCACCGTTTCGAGCGCCGGATTGCGCACGGCCTGCATGGACGCCACCGGATCGACTGCCGACACCTCTACCTGATCGGGACCGAGCTGCTGCACAATGACGTTGCATGGCAACATCGTTCCGATCTTGTCCTCCGCCATGAGCGCCTCATGGGCGAACTGCGGATTGCAAGCACCCAGTATCCGGTACGGTCGAAAATCGACGCCGAGCTTCTTCTTGAGTGTCGCCTGTACATCGATCTCGGTTAGGACACCGAAGCCCCGCTTGCCGAGCTCGCTCGTGACATGGGTGACAGCCTCATCAAACGGCATGTTGATCTTCCGACTGAAATGGTAGGTCACACGGATTCCCTCAATTGCTGTCGAGAGCCTACTCAAGCACCGAAACGCCAACCGCGCAATACATACTAGTACTCGATATTCAGCGCGATCAAGCGGGCGGTTAGGGCGCGTACGGCACGCATGCAGCGGCGCCAATCGAGCGCCGCCGTCGGTCAAGCCGGGCTGAGCGGCAACGCAACCGTCGCCCGCAGCCCGCGGCCAGCATCACCGGGAACGAAAATAACCGAACCACCATGCCACTCGGCGATGCGCCGCACCAATGCGAGTCCAAGTCCACTACCCGCGGCAGCGGTACCAGGCGGTCGATGAAACGGCGTTCCCAGCCCTTCGAGTTCCGCAGCGTCGATGCCCACGCCGTCGTCGATGACCTCGAGTTGCGCGAGGCTGCCGCACACCGCGACCGATACCAGTATGTGTAATCCACTACCACCATGGCGCATCGCATTGTCCAGCAGGTTACGTAGGAGCGCTTCGAGCAGCGTTGCGTTGCCTTGAACCACGACGGGCGCTGCCGCCTCGAGCGCAAGCTCGTGCCCTGCCTCCAGGGCAGCAGGCGCAACCGCTGCCACCACTTCGCGCGCGAGTGCATCGAGCGAACATGGCTCGCGTGGAGCGCCGGCTTCACCGACGCGAGCAAGTAGCAAGAGTTGCGAGATCAGTCGCGTCAGTCGATCGCAGGCTTCTATGACCTGATCCAGCGCCGCGCGCGCAATTGTCTCATCGGCGGCATCGCGCGCCACTTCTGCTTGCACCCGCAGCGCGGCAAGCGGGTTGCGCAGTTCATGTGCTGCATTCGCCGCAAATTGTCGCTCCTGTTGCAGCGTCTGCCGCACGCGCGCGAAGAGCTGATTCATCCGCGCCACCAATGGCATGACCTCGCGCGGAACGTCCGGCAGTATGATCGGATCGAGCGCCTGCGGACTACGCCGCTCGACCTCACGCATGAGCGACTGAACCGGCCGTAGTGCGCGCGCTACGATCCACGCGACAGCCAGCCCGAGTAACGGCAATCCGAAGATCAGTGGCATGACCGTACTCATAGCGATGCGTGTAGCGAGCCGTTCCCGCGGTGCTCGCCGCTCCGCTACCTGCACCAACGCGCGCCGCTTTCGGTCCCAACCGCTATAGACGCGCCAATCTGTCCGGCCGATCGTAGCATCGCTGAAGCCTCGATCGATCGTCGAAAATCGTGACGTCGGCGCGTCGACGGACTTCAGTACGAGATCGCGCCCCTCGTTCCACACCTGAAATGCGACGTGCTGGCCATACGGTGCAAGTTCTCGCAAGTCGTCCAGATCGAGCTCCTCGAGCTCATGGGCCGACTGTGCGATGAGCAGACTCGCCGACTGCGCAAGGTGCGCGTCAAGCAGTGCGTCGAGTTCGCGGTGCGCATCGCGCCAGGTGGCCAGCGCAATGGCAAGCCATACGGCGGCGGTTACCACCAGCAACATGACTGTCAATCGCGTGCGCAGTGAAGGCGCGCTGAGTGTCTGAATGTGCGCGGCGTCGACAGGCATTGTCGGTCAAACTTCGCCGGGCGCGCGTGGCATCAGGTAGCCGACGCCGCGTATCGTTCGGATGAGCTCCGGAGCGAGTTTGCGGCGCAAGTGATGTACATGAACTTCGATCGCATTGCTCTCGAGCGCACGATCCCATTCGTACAGGCGCGACTCGAGCTGTTCGCGCGACAGGACTCGGCCAGCGTTGCGCGCCAGCTCCTCGAGCACAGCGAACTCACGCGTTCCCAACTCCACTGCCGTACCGTGCCAGCAAACACTATGCGCTGCCGGATCGATCTGCAAGGCCCCTATCGTTAGTATTGGCGCCGCCTCACCCGCAGCGCGACGTGCAAGCGCACGCAGTCGAGCCGCCAGTTCGGCGATCGCCACCGGCTTTACCAGGTAGTCGTCAGCACCACCGTCTAGTCCCGCTATGCGATCCTCAACAGCGTCGCGCGACGTCAACACCAACACCGGCGTTCGATCACCACGCGCGCGCAACCGTTGCAGCAAGTCTCGGCCGTCGATCCCCGGCAGGCCCAGATCCAGCACCACGACAGAAAACGACTCGGCGAGCAATGAGCGATCGGCTGCCGTTCCATCACGGACCCAGTCGGCGGCAAAACCGGCCGCGCGCAGCCCGTGCAGCAATCCGTCACCCAGTTGCAGATCGTCTTCGACGATCAGTACGCGCATAACTCAATCATCGTCGTCCTCGGCAGTCTGCGCCATAGTGGCTTGCGATGAGCGCTCGATGATGGTCGGCCCACCAATCAACAACGAGCCAAGCCAGAATATCAGCACAGCCGATGCGAGTAACACGCCGACAATCGGGCGTCTCGGGCTGCTGACGGACGCACGTATCGATTCGCCATCGCCGCGCTTATAGCCGGTGAGCATCGCGCGCGCCAGATTCTCACGATGCGCGACACTACTCGCGATCACACCTGCCACATGGACGAACACGACCACTAACCACGTGTTGGCGAGTATCTCATGCAGTTCCTCGACTGCATCGCCGCCAAACTCATTGAGCGTCAGATACCCTGACAGACCGGTCGCAACGCCGAGCGCCAGCATGGCATAGACGGCCCAGCTGCCCGCCGGATTGTGCCCCACGTGGTGTTCGGGCTTGCGGCTGGCCAGACTACCAACATAGCGCAATGCGGCGCGCGGCCCATGCAGGAACGATGTAAAGCGCGCGTAACGCGTGCCGACGAACCCCCACAGGATCCGAAATGCGATGAGTCCGAGCACCGTGTAGCCGAACATGACATGGATCTGGCGCCAACGTTCGCTATCGCCCAGCAAATAGGCTGCGCCGAATGAAATCACCAGGAGCCAGTGGAACACGCGTACCGGAACATCCCAGACACGAACGCTTGCCACGGTACCGTTGCCAGCCGCCGTTGTCATTTGGGCTTTCATTTGAGTGACACCAGGTAGGTCAGTACGTCGCCCTTCTCAAGCGCCGTGCAATCCCGATTCAGCACATCGTTGCAATTGCGACGGAACCATTTTTCGACCTTCGTGCGATCGGTGAAGCGTCGCGGGTTGCTGGCGGGTGCTAGAGGCCGGATGGACTTCTCCGTCACGACATGTCGACCCGTCGCGCGCGGGTCCGCTGTATGGCAGCTGCTGCAACTCCAATCGTTCGCACGCCGTTCGAACAACGCCCGCCCACGCGCGGCAGAGAACTCCTGGCCAGCGTCAACCCGCCACTGCGCGAGGAGTGCGGACTGCACGTCAGTCCCCGCGATCGCAGCCGTCGCCAGCACAGCTGTCGCTACAGCTGCCGTCGCCAGGGACCCTATCATCCGAGTGCTCATGTTCATTCGACACCTCTGTCAGTAGCTTGTGACAGGAAGTGTCGCTCGCGTTGCTTATCGGCACCTTAAGACGGCCGGTATGTTGTACTGCGATACGGGCGCGGCGCGTGATCACTGTGTCTCGGGACCGCGTAGCGCATTCAACAAGCGGCGCGTATGCTTATCGATCTCCTTGCAGTCTGGCGTCCCGACGCTGGGCACGTCGTTGGTACGAACAGAGCTGGCACATGTGATCGATCCGGAAGACTGCAGCAAAGAACTGCGAGCGACGATCGAGCAACTGCGCTCGATTCTCGACCATGCATTCGAGTTCATCGGCGTGGTTGACGTCAGCGGTCGCGTGTTGGAGGTCAATGCTGCCGCACTACAATTTGCCGGCGTCACGCGGGACCAGGTCATTGGGCAGCCGTTTGCCGACACGGCGTGGTGGCGCTGGTCTACCGACCAGCAGGCCAGACTCGCCGCAGGTATCAAGCAAGCAGCCCGCAATCAGTTCGTTCGCTTTGAGGCGGAGCATCGTGCCGCGGACGGCACTGTGGAACCGATCGACTTTTCGTTCACTCCAGTCCGCGACAATCGCGGCCAAATAACGCACTTGGTAGCCGAGGGCCGCCGAATTGGCGACCGCAGGCGCTTGGAGGAAGAACTGCGGTCGCACGCTCGTGAGCTCGAAGTGGCAAAGGAAGCCGCCGAGCGGGCCACTCGTTCCAAATCCGCCTTCCTCGCGGCCGCGAGCCACGATCTTCGGCAGCCACTGCAAACGATCGCACTGGTGCATGCGATCCTGGCGCGCACGGTCAAGGGTGAGACCGTTGCACCGCTGCTGCAACGACTCGTCGAGGCAGTCCGCGCGATGGATCAGTTACTCGCGGCGCTGCTCGACATCAACCGCCTGGAATCCGGTGCTATCGCACCACGCAACCAGGTTTTCAAGCTCGAGCAGACTCTCGCTACATTGCGTTCGAATTTTGCCATGGTGGCGCAGGAGAAAGGTCTGCGACTCGTTGTGCCGGCGTGTGCGGAGTCGGTACGCACCGATGCGCAGTTGCTCGAGGTGATCCTACGAAATCTCGTCTCGAACGCAATCAAGTACAGCGCCAAAGGCACGGTGTCCGTCACCATCACGCAACACACGGATACGCTACGTCTCAGTGTGATCGATACGGGTATCGGCATTGCGACCGATCAACTCGAGCGGATCTTCGAGGATTTCTATCAGATCGATAACCCTGCGCGGGACAAGCGGCGCGGTGTTGGTCTGGGTCTCAGTATAGTCAGACGTATCAGTGAACTACTGTCGCTACCGCTGCAGGTACACTCCGAAATTGGGCGCGGCAGTACTTTTTCGATCGATCTGCCACGCGTGTGCGTGACAGCAGAGGAAGCTCCGCCGCTGACCATCAGCGACACTTCACGCCAGCGCGCATTACGAGCGCGTCGCGACCTGACGATTCTGCACGTCGAAGATGACCCGGCGATTGCCGCCTCACTGCGCGTCCTGCTCGAAGTAGAGGGCTATTGTGTCAAGCAGGCCGCATCGGGAGAGCAGGCGCTGCAGCTCGTACGCGACGACAAGCTTCGTCCTGACATGATTATTACGGACTATCAACTGCCACGTGATATCACCGGGGAGCAGGTAGTGATGCAGATCGCCGCACTGCTCGGTAAGCGGCCGCC
>JAGRJB010000557.1 GCA_020442965.1 Pseudomonadales bacterium | reverse complement strand
CGGTGCGGTTCTCGACGCGCGTCGTGAATTGCCACCAGTCGCTGCGATACTGCGCACCGACAGAGGTCGCAAAATAGTCTTCGGTCAGTGTGCCACTCGCCAACGGCGCCCGCGGATCGAGTGGCGCGAAATCGCTGCCGCGGACCGTGTTCGACTGATCGATACCCAGATCGACAGCCCAGCGCTCATTGAATTGCCAACCTTGTGTCAGACCAAAGTTGGCGAAAGTTCGCGGACCGAATTCCGTAGCGGATTGATTGACCGTCGAGACGATCTGCGTCCGTTCCCACGGGCGTGCGCGCAGGCCCACGCGGGTCGTATCGGCGGCGAGATCGCGGCCGTCCGCGTGTTCGTATTCTGCGAACATCGTTGCCGTCGGCGTCAGTTTGTAGTCGATACCGAGCAGCGATCGCGCTGGGTAATCGGCACTCGCATCATCCTTGGCGAGCGCGAAGTCACTCGCGCCGCGCAACGTCACACGCTGATCGAAGACATCGATGCTGCCAGACAAAAAGGCCTGTTGCGAAGCCCGCGTCGCCTCGCCTGGCACGTCATCGGCGACGTGACGCACGCCAACGCCGGCACTCGCGCTCGTTGTCTGATACCGCAGTTCGCTGCTCGCTAACAAGCGTTCTGCCGCGGTACTTTGCACGCGTTGCTGTTGCAGCTCCGCCTGTGCCAACCAGTTCTCGCGGAATTTCCAGCGACCATCGAACCCCATCTTACGCGTGCCGGTGGCGGCGCTGAACTGCTGCCCGATACCAAAGCCCGCGTCCTCCTGCCGCAGGTAAGCGCGCGCGTCGAGCTGATCGCTGACATGGCGGATTTCGGCGAGGTAGGCGTGCGCAGCAGCGGGCCGAACCGGATCGTCCGACCGCGAGTTTGCGACTTCGGCGCGCAGTTCGGTCGCGGGTGCAATGCGCCACTTCAGATCGGCGCCGCCGATCTGAGTTGCGCCTGCCTGCGCGCCGTCGTGAATCAGGCTAGCGCCCAACTCGAGCCGCTCATTGGCCAACTTAGAGGTAACACGCACACCCGCGCTCGTCTCCTCGTCACCGCCGGTACGCACTTCGTAATCGGCGACGACGAAAACCGGATTGAAATTGTGATCGCGCGACGCGACCGGTGCCTTGAAGAAGACCGTGCCACGCAGATAGTCGAGATCGTAGTCGATGTACGGTGCAAGTTCGCGCGATTCGATGATCTGCTCACTACGGAAGCGATCACGCACTTCGATGCGCAGCTTGTCACTGCCGATGACGATCGGCGAGCGACTCAATCGGTAGATCCCGGACGTGCCGTCGCCCGGAATCTCGTCGCGAACGAACCCAGTGTCAGTGCGCGCCGCGAACCCACTCACCCCAAGGCGCTCACCCGCAAAGTCGGTCTTGAAGCCGTTCAGACTGCGGTTGTAACGCGTCAACTCGGTGACGGTAAAGCCGGTGTCATAGTCACCGAAGAGCGCGACAAACTGGCGGCGCTCGAGTTTCACGTATAGCTTGCGTTGCGACGCAGCTTCAAAGCGTTGCTCGGCCCCATCGCCATAGAGCAGATAGTAACGGTCGGGTTCGATCACGCCGCGCAGCCGATCGCGTGCTGCCTCGCGGTCGCGGGCGGAGTCGTAAGCCACAGTCAAGAGATAGTCACCCTTGATCTGGCCCTTGGCAAAGAACGCGACGCGGCTGCCGTCGTCGAGACCTGCCTCGACCGCGTCCGCAGTCGCGGCCTCGACGTGGCCTGCAATCGTGCGATACGCCGCCGTGCCCTCCACGATACCCACGAGAATGAAGTCGCGCGCGCCCGGCACGAGCCACACACGCAGCTCGTCGCTCTGCCGATCATTGAACCGCAAGCGCAGGGTCACGTTCCCCGATTGGGTAGTCGGCTCGAGCTCGACGCGTGCCACGCCATCATCTCCCACTTCGGCGATCGGCTCGCGCCTGCCGACCGACAGGATCTTGTTGTCATCAAGCGCTTCGACCTCCCACCAAGAGCGATACGGCGCATCGACACTGAAAGCCGTGAGCGTGCCACGCCGTGCTGGCTTGCCGTACGCGTCAAACATCTTGAGCGCGATCACAGGTCGCGTCTTGCCATCAGCCACCAGCACCGACGCCGCTTTGTCGACCACCGCACGCACCGGGCCACCGCCGTAGTGAATCACGCGCTCGAGCCGTTGTACCTCTGCTCCCTCCGCATTGCTAATCACCGCAACGAGTCGATTGTCACCGTCTTCGATATCGACACCACGCCAACGGCTCACAGCAACCGTGCGCGCCACGTTGTTCACAGCGCCATCGAAGTTCAGACTACTCACCTGTGCGCCGTTGACCGTTAGGTTCACGGTCTGCCCGGGCTCGTGCTCGATCGAAATCCTGAGACTCGCGATGGGCGGCAACGCGTCGGCGACCGGCTCTAGCCAGGCGATAGCGGGCGCCAGTTCTTCAATCGACCAGGACGGAGGGTCCGTGGGCGCCGCCCGCGCCGCAGTGGCTGTGACACCGCGCGTCGCAGGTAGCGCCCGCGGCCCGCGCACGACAACGCCGCGGGTCTCGACCCGAGTCGGTTGCGCTGGGTTGGTAATGAGTTCGAGCGGTGGATCGCCACTCACGCGCTCGCCCTCGAGTAGCAGCTCCACGCGTCTATTCAAGGCTAGCTGTGTCGGATCACGCCCTTGTGCGACCGGCTCATCAGCACCTCTGCCAGAAACATCGATTCGATCAGGCGACACGCCGAGCTCGGCCGCCAAATAGCTCGCAACGGACTGCGCACGCGCTTCTGAGAGTGCGTAGTTGTCAACGAACAGTGCGCGCGCGCGTGGCGCAATGCGGGTCGAATCGGTGTGCCCGACAGCGCGGATGCGAACATTCTGTACAGCGCGCCACGAAGCCGCGAGGCGCGCCAATACGCGCTTGTCGCCGTCCTGCAAAGTTGCGTCGGCCACGTCGAAGTGCGATGTCAGGGTAAATTGCTGCGCTTTGCGTTGTGCGACTCCACGTCGCAGCTCGCTCACCAGGGGTAGCGTCCGCGCGCTCGGTTGGGCCGCCGTGTCCCAGCTGACAAGTGCCTTCACAGGTAGATCGCCACCTTTGCCTGGCACGGCGCGCGTCTCAAAACTGACGCGCCGCTCTGCACCGGGTGGGAGTTCGCGTAGCTCAACCGCGAGTAAGCCGTCCGCGAACGAGACCGGCTGGTTGAGTGGCGTGTCCTGACGTTGCATTCCATCGGCCGCATGGACACCGTCGATGCGCGTACTACCGCCAACGTACTGTAACCCTTCCGGCAGCATGACTAACAGTCTGGCGTTGCCGGCAGTAACACCCTCGACGCGCACCACGCCAGCGTGAAACGCACGGGCCGGATCGAGTATCCGCGACTGCCACTCGAACGAAAGCTCCCCGCTGGGTGGCGCACGCTCGCGCAGTGCAAAGTCGGCGCGCCACAGCGCGCCAGCGCGCAGATCGACGAACTGCGAATAGCGGCGGCCTGCGAATTGTCCCCGTTGCCCGCAGGCTACGAGTTCGAGATGCGCCGGTAGCGTGTCGAGGTCCACTTGCACGACATGCGTGCCCGCACCGAGCCCCTCGAAGTGGAACTTGCCGTCCTCGTCGGTCACCGCGTAGCGCCCGTCCTCGAGGTAAATGCGAACGCCCCCCACGCCGGGATCCGGGTCACGATGCGCGTCGCCATTTGAACTCTCGGCAGTGCAGGCGCCC
>JAGRJB010000556.1 GCA_020442965.1 Pseudomonadales bacterium | reverse complement strand
CGTTGGGAGCGACAACGGGGTTGGTATCCGGTCCGTCGCGCTTGGTCAGCTGGGTCATCGCGCCGCTTGCGAGATCGATGACGTGTATGTCGCTGTCGACGGGATTCAGCTGCCAGTCGTCGCGGCGGTTCGCCGAGAGCAGCAGGCGTTTGCCATCGGGAGTGAATGCCAGCGTGCCCTCGTGATTGAAATTGCCACTGGTCAGTTGTCGCGGTGCGCCACCATCCGAGGAGACGACAAATACGTGCGAGTAACCACTCTTGAGGTAGCCCTGGCCGTCGACGCGATAGACTACCTGGTCGATCACTGTCACCGGGGGCGCCCAGTTCGCGCCTTCTGGCTTGTCGGGCGCTTTGGCTAGCGACGGCTTGTCGGCAGCCACCAGCTGGGTGAATGCGAGCGACTTGCCGTCTGGTGACCACGTGAGATCGCGCGGTGACTCGGTGAGATCGGTCAGCAACGCAGTCTGGCCGGTGTCCATCCAGCGCACGAAAAGCTGTGGCTTGCCTTCGGCATCGGAGATAAACGCCAGCCTCGTGCCATCGTGCGACCAGCGCGGTGAGCTGTGGTTGTTAGTGTCGGACCGTAGCGGTCGCTGGCCGCTGCCGTCTGTATTGACGATCCACAAATTGGCGCGCGGCTTGTCGGTCATGACGTCGTAGCTGCGGCGCACATAGACGATTCGCTTGCCGTCCGGCGAGATCTGCGGATCGCTGGCGGTTTCGAGCGCAAATATGTCGCGCGATTGCAGCAGCCAGGAATCGGCGCTTGCGGCCACGGCTGTCACGCCAATCAGGTAGATCGCGATCAACGCGGTTCTTGCGAGGCTGCGGATGCTCATAGGGTCTCCCGGCAAATTGCTATGGATCTGGATGGGTAGTAAGGCCAGCTATGCCGCGAGTGGCATGGCTACCTGAACGCAGTTGCGGCCGGACAATTTAGCCGCATAGACAGCAGCATCGGCACGTTCGATGAGTTCCTCCCCCATCAGGCCGAGTGTATCGCTGGCAGCGACACCGATGCTGCAGGTCACCTGGATCGGCTTGCCGAAGCCGGTTATCTGCGTGGTCGCTACTCGCTCGCGTATGCGCTCAGCGATGGGATAGGCGGCACCGGCTGTCGCGCTACTCAGGAGCACCACGAATTCCTCGCCACCATAGCGGCCGATCACATCCGACTGGCGCAACTCGGCCTGGATCGGGCCGATTATCGACCGCAGGCAAGCATCACCGGCGCGGTGACCGAACGAATCGTTGATCTCCTTGAAATGATCGA
>JAGRJB010000555.1 GCA_020442965.1 Pseudomonadales bacterium | reverse complement strand
GTGGCAAGTGCAAGCCGGTGTGCGCGACGCATGTACCGCGCGCGAATCTTCTGTACTCGCCGCGCAACAAGATTCTGGCAACGTCGCTGCTGATCGAGGCGTTTCTCTACGAGGAGCAGACGCGACGCGGCGTTTCGCTACGACACTGGGACGAATTCTCGGACGTGGCGGATCATTGCACGGTTTGTCACAAATGCGAGTCGCCCTGTCCGGTCGATATCGATTTCGGCAATGTTTCCATGGCGATGCGCGATTTGTTGCGTCGCATGGGCAAGAAGCGGTTCAATCCGGGTACGAGCGCGGCGATGTTCTTCCTGAACACGCGCAATCCAGCGACCATCAAGCTGACGCGCAAGCTGATGATCGACTGGGGTTATCGTGCGCAGCGCGCTGCCCACAAATTCCTGTCGGTAGCTGCGGCCGCGCAGAACAGGCGACCGCCTGCGACCTTGGGCAAGGCACCGATCGTTGAACAGGTCGTGCACTTCGTCAATCGTAAAATGCCGGGCGGTTTGCCGAAGCGCACAGCGCGGGCGTTGCTCGACATCGAAGACAAGAATTACGTGCCGATCATCCGCGATCCAGTGCGCACCTCGAGCGACACGGAGGCGGTGTTTTACTTTCCGGGCTGCGGGTCGGAGCGATTATTCTCGCAAGTCGGTCTCGCCACGCAAGCGATGCTGTGGCACGTCGGCGTGCAGACGGTTCTGCCGCCGGGTTATCTCTGCTGCGGTTATCCGCAACGCGGCAGCGGCGACGCCGACAAAGGGGAGCAGCTCATCACCGACAATCGCGTGCTGTTTCATCGCGTTGCCAATACGCTCAACTATCTCGACATCAAGACAGTGGTGGTCAGTTGCGGTACGTGTTATGACCAGCTGCAAGGCTATCAATTCGAGAAGATATTCCCCGACTCGCGCATTCTCGATATTCACGAGTTCCTATTGGAAAAGGGCGTGCGGCTTGAGAACGTGACCGGTACCCGCTACCTCTACCATGATCCTTGCCACACGCCGATCAAGACCTACCAACCGCTGGAAGTTGTCAATCGATTGATCAACAGTGACGTCAATGGTGTCGTCGCGAAGAGTGACCGATGTTGTGGTGAGTCCGGCACGTTCGCGATCAGCCGGCCGGACATCGCGACGCAAGTCCGGTTTCGCAAAGCCGAAGAACTACGTGCCGGCACCGAAACTTTACGCGCCGGTGGTTTCGCGGGTGACGTGAAAGTCCTCACGTCCTGCCCATCCTGTTTGCAGGGTCTCAAACGCTACAATGACGATGCGGAGCTGGATGCGGACTACATCGTCGTCGAGATCGCCAAACACATTTTGGGCGACGATTGGATGGCGGCCTACGTGCGAACGGCGAATGCTGGCGGGATCGAACGTGTGCTCGTCTGAAAGCGTCCGCCAGGAGCCGATCGCGCCCACAGGCGTATTGCGTAGCGGTGCCGCAGGTCTTCCGGCACGCGCGGCCGAATAAGTGACTCCACGAGGGGGGGTGCAGAATCACTCGGCCGACCGCGCGTACCTGAAGTCGGTTGCGTCGGTTTCGCCACCGGTGGCCGACGCGTCAGGTATGCTGGCTCGGATCGCTTGCGTTGCCCTTGATATGCATCAAGACGGCGTATCGTGGAAAACCGAGATGAACGGATGAAACTCGCAATTACGCTGCGGTTGGCGGTCGGATAAAAAGACGCGGTGGCCGACGATCCAGTTGGCCGGGAGGGGTGGGTAAATGCTGATGCGCACCGGATGGCCGGCGGTTCTCCGCACGCACCATTTGTTCTTGACGCTGGAACCGGAGCAGTTCGAGCGCGTCGCACGCGAGGTCAGGCTCGTACGCGTCCCGGCGGGCGAATGTTTCGTGCAGGCTGGCGAACCGGCCGATGCGTTTTTCGTAGTCGCCGAAGGTTCGGTCAAGCTCTCGCTGTTTGCCGCCAATGGCGATGAGAAAGTACTCGATATCATTGCGCCGGGACAGAGTTTTGCCGAGGCGTTGCTGTTCATGCAGGCGCCGGTATTTCCGGTCTCTGCGACGGCGATCGCCGATTCGATCGTACTGCGCGTGCCGAGCGTGCCGTTCTGCGCGATGCTGGCGGAGAATCGGGCAGCGTGTTTCAAGATGCTCGCACATCTGTCCGCGCGATTGCACGTGCAGGTGCGAGAAATCGAAGCGCTAACACTCGAGAACGCGAGACAGCGGCTGATCCGCTTTCTGTTGGCACGTGTCGGAACCGATTGCAAGGGTACATCGATCGCTCATACCGGCGAGCCACGCAACGTGCTTGCGTCGCATCTCAGCATGCAGCCCGAGACCTTTTCGCGGCTGATCAAAGCACTGACCGACGAGGGCATGATTCGACCCGACGGTCGCGATTTCGTGATCGAGGACCTCGCTCGATTACAGCGGGCTTGACCTGAGTCAATGTCTCAGGACGATCAGCCTCATACGCTATGAATGAGTCCACAATGGACTGGGAGAAATTGATGACGAGAAGAAGCAGGTTCGGAGCGCGGCAACGTGTCGCGTTAGCAGTTGTTATGGCCGGTGTGGCGGCATTC
>JAGRJB010000554.1 GCA_020442965.1 Pseudomonadales bacterium | reverse complement strand
CTCGATAGCGTGAGCGCATCACAGTTTGCAGGTCGCGAAACGGCGGAAATCCTGTTGCGTCCTGGCACGCCCAAAGAAAAGAAGCTCAGTGGGCAGGCCTATCTGGCGAATTATGGTTTGCCGCAATTCCTGTTTCATGTGACCACCGCCTACGCGATCTTGCGCCACAACGGGCTCGCCATCGGCAAGCGTGATTTCATGGGAACCTACTGATCGCGCCGCCTCCCTGGCACGATTGCCTGTCGCCAGACTAGCCCATGCCGTAGGGTGCGGCAGTTAGTAAAGCAACTCATGCGGACAGCTCTGCCTTCCCCCTGCCAGCCGAATGGCAACCCTCCAGGCACATAGCACATCGTCACCACCCCCGAGCCGAACTCCTACCAGCCCATGTGCGTCAAGTCGTAAGCTCAAAGATATTTTCGGGATCTGAAATGCAGAAATCGATGATCATCACACTTGGAATTTTGCTGGGTACAAGTGTGGCCAGTGCGCCGAAGGCCGATCGTGTGGCGGCCTCAATTGCGGGCCCGGTTGCAGAAACACGATCTGGCAAAGTACGGGGCGAAGACAAGGGTGTGGTAAGCGCTTTTCGTGGTATCCCGTATGCCACTCCGCCCGTCGGAGAACTGCGGTGGCGAGCACCGCAAAAGCCTTCGTCATGGGAAGGAATTCGTGAATCCAGCAAGTTCGGCCCACCTTGTGTTCAGCCGACAGTGCCGCCACCGTTCGGGGTCTCAGTACCCTTTAGCGAGGACTGCCTCACTCTCAATATCTGGACGCCGTCGCGTGCGCTAAGGGATGGAGAAAAGCGCCCGGTGCTCTTCTGGATACATGGCGGTGCCTTCACAATCGGTTCCGGCTCGCAGCCTGTATACGATGGAACTGCCTTGGCGGCGCACGGCGTGGTGGTGGTCACTATCAACTATCGGCTGGGCGCGCTGGGCTTTCTGGCGCTTCCATCATTGAGCAAGGAACAAGAGGGACAGCCTCTTGGTAACTACGGCATGCTGGATCAAGCGGCAGCGCTTCGGTGGGTGCGCGAGAATATCGGTCAGTTTGGCGGAGACGCGGAAAACATTACGATAGCGGGGCAATCCTCCGGGGGTGTAGCGGTCACGGCGCTCATGACCAGCCCCTACGCGAAGGGGCTGTTCGCCAAAGCGATTGCACAGTCCGCCGGCGGCACGGCAGTGTTCCCCAAGACTAGAAGTGGCGCGGCGTCGGCGGAGAATAGTGGCCACCAATGGGTTATCTCGCTGGGCCTGGATGAGAATGCCTCACCTGCGGATCTGCGCCGTATCCCCGCTAACAGAATTGCGGCCGCCACGTTTTTTTCCTTCCCGAATATTGATGGCAACTTTCTGTCCCGTAGCCCCGGGGACGCGTTTTCGCACGGCGAACAGGCTGCCGTACCCTTTCTGACTGGCGCTACGTCATTTGAGGGGAGCCTGCGAAGCCTGACTGACGAAATGGCGCAAGCGACACTACCAACCCTCTACAAGGAACTGTTGTCGCGATATGAGAATCGAAAGAACAGCCACTTGCCTGCCGATGTTCAGCTTCGGGGCGAGCTGTTTTTTGTACAGCCTGCAAGGTTTCTCGCGCAGCGGCACGCAAGTCTTGGCGCTCCGTCGTACTTGTACTATTTCGAGCAAGTCCCTGCCTCGCAGCGTGTGGAACTAGGCGGCGCGCCCCATGGTGGCGAACTGCCGTATCTGTACGGCACACCTGGAACGATGTTGGAACAATGGGATGAACACGACCAGCTGGTTTCTGATGAGATGATCACTCGCTGGACCCGATTCGCCGCCACCGGCAATCCCAATAGCGATAGTCTGTCCAATTGGCCTGCGGCGCAATCGAACAATGCGACGTACTTCGTGCTCGGCAACCGTGGCGGCATCCGGGAACCGGATAGCCTCGACGCGGACATGCTGCATGCCGCCGTCAATGCTGCGAAATTCCTGTGGGAACTGCACTGATATCGCGTGCGTTCGTGTGTGCGTGGCGAACCAAACCAGCCGGACGATCGTCTGGATGATTTCCGCTTCAAGCACTTTCGTGTGGTTCGCAGATCGCCTTGAAACCAGCGGAAGTGTAGGCAATCAAGCGTTCGCCAAACGCATCGACATCATCCGATCGGCATTTCCTTTTGGAGAGTAGCTCGATCCGACCAGTGTTCGCCTGAATCACCATTAATGAGCCGGAAAACATCTGGTATGCCCAGTACAAATCCTGATCATTGGCTCCGGGTATGGCCTTGCGCAACAGATCTATCAACCGGTGGATGACCTTGTCAAAATACTGGCTCATCATCTCCCCGCCCCATTCCTGGCTGTTGTTCGCCATAGCAACCAGTGCAGAATAGTTCCGCCAGCCTCGATCGTTCTGGCGGTCATTGTCGAAGATTGGTTCGAGGAACGCTCGAATCGCGCCCTCAACTGTTAGATCGCCGGCTGCTTCTTCTTCATAGCGGCTCATGGATTGCATGCGTGCCTCGTTGATTGTTCCCGAGCGACGCTTGAAGACAGCGTGAAATACCTCGGTCTTTGTGCCGAAATAATAGTGAACGAGCGCGGTATCGACGGCAGCACTGTCTGCGAGATCACGGACGGTCACTCCGTACAGGCCATGGCGGGCGAACAGCCCTTCTGCCGCATCAAGTATCAGATTTCGGGTCTTGGTACTTTGACGCTCTTTCTTATTCGGCGCCGATTTCGACTTTTTGGTTACGCCGCGGTAGCTGCGCTTTCTGCCACTTCTTGTTCTTGTCGATGCTGTGGTCTTGTCCATATTGTGTCCGCCATCCAGTCAGTAACCATGTCGCAATCCTGCTCTGTCGGCACTGCTCGTTGCAAAGATTCAGAACGGGCGCAGGAATCATGACGCGAGGATGTTTCCAGATGAAATTACGCAGCGGCCGCGAACTTTTCTGCAAAACACCGCAACCGCAAAGATGCGAACGATACCGATTATTCATTAATTGATGAACAGTCTTGACTCTCCGGTAATCCATGGTACAGAATGTTGTTCATCAGTCAGTGAACATCAAGAACACTGAAACGAGGCGGGTGACGTAACCGGGGAATGCAAAATGTCAGTGACAAGCAAACGCAAATTCGTCGGCCTGATGGGGCTATCGCTTTCGGTGTTGTCTCTGCCTGGCCATGCAATCGCACAAGGCAATCAGGGCACGAGTAGCGAAGGTCGGTCGGCGGCCGCAGATAGCCAAATCGAAGACGTCGTCGTTACGGCACGGCGACTCGAAGAACGCGAGCTCGATGTACCCATCGCGATGACGGTTGCCACGGCTGAGCAGCTGGATGTGCAGGGAGCGGCCGACATTACCGCCTTGCAGCGCACGACGCCTAACCTGACATTGCAGGTCTCGCGTGGAACCAATTCGACGCTAACAGCTTTTATCCGGGGCATCGGTCAGCAAGACCCGCTGTGGGGGTTCGAGCCCGGCGTTGGACTCTATGTTGACGATGTGTATATTGCGCGGCCACAAGGCGCGGTGCTTGATGTCTTCGATATCGACCGGATCGAAGTGCTGCGCGGCCCGCAAGGAACGCTTTACGGTCGCAACACGATCGGCGGAACCGTCAAATATGTAACACGGAGGTTGGACGATGATCCAATGCTGAAGCTGCGAGGAGAGTTCGGGACATACAGCGAATTCAACGGGATTGTCGCTGGATCGACGCCGGTTTCCGAGCATTTTCGCGTTGGCGCGGCAGTTGCTCGCCATAGCCGCGACGGTTTTGGCAAGAATCTCACACTGGACAAGGAGCACGCCAATCGGGATAGCTTGGCTGGTCGCGTCACTGCCGAGTGGGAACCTTCCGACACCTTGTTCTTTCGCCTGACGGCAGACTCCTTCCGCGACGATAGCAACATCAATAACGGCCATCGCGAAACGCCAGTATTCCCGACCGGAGCACCGCCACTCGACAGTGTTTACGACACGTTGTCAGGGATTGGATACAAAGGACGGGTGCGGACTAACGGTGTATCTCTGACTGGGCAATGGCAGGCGTCCGATACGCTTACTCTCAAGTCGATTACCGCCTATCGTGATGGAGATACAAGCGGGGATGGCATCGACTTCGATGGTCTGCCGCAACCATACTTCGATATCCCTGGCTTCTATAAAGACAGTCAATTCTCGCAGGAACTGCAGGCGCAATTTGACTTCGGCAATGTTAGCGGTGTCCTTGGCGCTTACTACATGGACTCATCGGCTGCGGGCGCTTTTCATGCCGTACTCGGGCTGCTCGGCTTTACCCAGACGACCAGTGGCAATGTAGATACCGAGAGCGTTGCGTTGTTCGGTGATGCCAATATCGACATTACTGAGCGTTTCTCAGCGTCCGTCGGTCTCCGCTGGACACGCGATGACAAGGACGGCACGGTTTTCAAGGCGAACTATGCGGGTGTCGGCGTGCCTGGCGCAAATGCCAACCCATTTGCAGTACTGACGGACTACACCAACCAGCGCAGCTACTCCGAAGTGACACCTCGGCTCAGTGTGTCTTACAAGGTTGTCGATGATTTCAACCTGTATGCCGCCTATGGCCGTGGATTCAAGTCCGGCGGTTTCGACATGCGCGGTGATGCATCCGTAACACCCGCCACGATGAACGGCTACAATCCCGAAATTGTCGATTCCTATGAAGCCGGTTTCAAATCCTTTCTGTTCAACAATCGCTTGCGACTAAATGCCGCTGCCTTCCACGCAAAATACAAGGGCCAGCAGGTGACAACGCAGGTGCCCGTCGGAACCAGTGCGGTCAGTTTTGTTGATAACGCCGGTGAATCGCGCATCAATGGCGCTGAACTTGAAGGTACGGCGCAGCTCACCGATTGGCTCTCGGCGAATTTTGCGGCCGGCTATATCGATGCCAAGTTCGACAAGTACGCATCGTTCGTACCAGGCGCCCCCGCTAACGGGTTCATCTGTATTGACGATGCACCTTCACCACCCTCCGCAATCGGTTGTTATGCCGATGTTTCGGACCTGCGCGTCTTCCAGAACACGCCCGAATGGAGCGGTTTCTTCGGATTGCACATCTATCACGATCTGAGCTCGAGCGGACGACTGGATGTCAACGCCAATATCTCGTTCCGTAGCAGCGTGAACCTGTTTGAAACACCGATCCCCGCTCTGGATCAGAAGGGCTACGAGCTCGTTGATCTGAGTGCAGTCTGGACGTCCGAGAACGAACATTGGCGAGTTGGTCTCCACGGGCGCAACTTGTTCGACAAGAAATACAAGATTGGCGGATACAACTTCCCGGTGCCGTTTTTTGGCAATTCGGTAGTCAGCTTCTACGGACAGCCCCGCACTGCAAAAGTGACGGTGGAATACAGATTCTGACCGACGGATAACGCGGCACCATTCGTTGGACCAAGAACCGGGTCACGATCCTCACGTAAAGGCCGGCAAGCATGGAAGTTTGCCTGGCAGTCCGTTCCTGGTTTTGGGCGTCTTGTTATTCGTCTACATCCTGAACTTCGCGGATCGCGTCCTGTTAGGTGTCATGGCGGTTCCGATAAAGGAAGATCTGGGACTGTCGGACACCGAGCTGGGATTGCTCGGCGGAACGGCGTTTGCCTTGTTCTATGCCACTCTTGGTGTACCGATTGCATGGCTTGCCGATCGCAAGAGCCGGTCCTGGATCATTACAATTGCGCTGGCCACTTGGAGCGGATTCACCGCGCTCTGTGCGGCGGCCGTGAGTTTTCCCCAGCTGTTCCTGGCCAGGCTTGGCGTTGGGGTCGGGGAAGCCGGCGGCGTCGCCCCCTCGTATTCGCTCATCGCCGATTATTTCCCTCCCGGGCAAAGAGCGCGCGCGTTGGGGTTCTATTCCTTTGGCATTCCCATCGGAAGCGCGGTTGGCCTGGCCTTCGGCGGCTTGATGGCAACGGCCTTCGACTGGCGGACCGCTTTTCTGACCATGGGTTTGCTCGGCATTACGATCGCACCCGTTTT
This sequence comes from Pseudomonadales bacterium, assembly GCA_020442965.1. Taxonomy (GTDB): domain Bacteria; phylum Pseudomonadota; class Gammaproteobacteria; order Steroidobacterales; family Steroidobacteraceae; genus CADEED01. The sequence goes on along the minus strand of JAGRJB010000554.1, from coordinate 1,009 downwards.
CAAGTTCATTGTTCGTGACCCGGTACGCGGCGGTCTCGATGTCAAGAAATCCAGGTCCCCGTCCCCCGTAAAGTTCAATGTCCGTGAAACAGCATCAGTGTTGAAATCCAAGCCCAGCTTCTGGTTGTTGTCGCTGGGTTCGGCGATGTCGGCGACAGCAAGCTACGGCATAACCTTCTGGATACCCTCTTTCTACGTCCGTTCATTCTCCCTGTCGCTGGCTGATGTTTCACTCATTTACGCTAGCCTGATTCTCGTGGGCGGGTTGGCTGGAACCTGGATCGGAGCCAATTTGGGCGACAAATTCGGACCCCAACGACCCGCGGCCTATGTCTTGATTCCGGTCGTTGCATTGCTCGTGTCTGTCCCGTTCTTCGTTGGAGCGGTTAGCACGGGCAATCTCTATCTCTCACTGTCGTTACTCGCGGTGCCGACAGCTCTTGGCGGCATGGGCTACGGAACTATCCTCACGGCGATCCAGCATATAGTTCCGCCCGCTCTGCGCTCAACCGGGTCATCGATATTTCTGCTGATCAACAACTTGATTGGCCTGGGCCTGGGTTCCCTGATATTGGGAGTCATCTCAGATGCGATGACACAGCAATATGGCTCCGAATCTCTGCGCTACGCCCTGTTATGTGGTTCGTCATTCTATGTCGTTGGTGCACTGCTATTCTTCCTCGCATCACGGAAGGTTGCCGCTGACTGGGAGTTGGCGCGATAAGCACTGCCGGGAAAAACAAGCGTGACACATGCCGGCGAGTTACTCATTCGTGACCATCCGGCAACCGTAATTCAAAGTGAAATCGCCTCGTTCGTGTATTGCATTCGCAATTGTCGTTTTAGAATTTTCCCGATTTCGTTGCGCGGAATTTGATCGACCAGTTTCAGGTCTGCGATCCTTTGCATCTTGCCTACACGCTGGTTGACAAAAGCTTTGAGCTCCTGCGCATCTCCTTCGGGAGCGACAACAAATGCAACCGGTGTTTCGCCCCATTGTTTTGATGGC
>JAGRJB010000020.1 GCA_020442965.1 Pseudomonadales bacterium | reverse complement strand
TCCAAGAGCGTCGGTCTGCAAGTTTCCGTGCCATTGTTCGCCGGCGGCGGCACGCAGTCGCGCGTGCGTCAGCAGGAGTATCTCTGGCAGGCGTCGCGCGCCCGTCTCGAACGTACCTCCCGCGCTACCGAGCGGCTGGCTCGCGATGCCTACCTCGGCGTGCAATCCGAAATCTCGCGCGTCAATGCGCTGCGGCAGGCGCTCGAATCCGCCCGGACAGCGCTGCAAGCAACCGAAGCGGGCTACGAAGTTGGTACGCGCACGGCGGTCGACGTACTCGACTCACGCCGCCGTCTCGTGCAGGCGGAGACTGACTACTCGCGCAGTCGTTACGACTACATTCTGAATGTCCTGCAGCTGCAGCTTGCGGCGGGTAATCTGGATCGCGACACGATCGAGGAAGTGAACGCCTGGCTGACCGCTCCGGCGGCTACTCAATAAGCGGCTCTAATAGCGGTAACAGACGCGCGACCGCGCCGCGGTTCTCATCGACCACCGATCGTCCGATGCTGCCCATGCGCTGACGCTCGTCAGGGGCGTGTAGCAATCGCGCCATGTTGGCGGCGAGCGAAGCGGCATCTGCCACCTGCAGAACGGCGCCACGTTGCAGCAACAGCCTGGCGATATCTTCCGAGTTGAAATTATACGGTCCGGTAAGCATCGCTTTGCCGAGTGCGGCGGGCTCGAGCAGATTGTGCCCACCGATCGGCACCAGACTGCCAGCCACAAACGCAACGTCGCACGCCGCATAGAAGGGTAACAGCTCACCCAGCGTATCGAGCAGGAACACTTGCGTAGCCGTGGTGACTGGCGCACCACTCGAGCGGCTGACGAACGGCACGTCCTCACGGTGCAAGAGGCTCGCCACGTCGGCAAACCGCGGCGGATGGCGCGGCACCAGCACCAACAGTGCCTGCGGATGCGCGCTGCGAACCTCGCGGTGCGCAGCCAATATCTGTTCCTCTTCGCCGGCGTGCGTGCTGCCCGCGACCCAGACAGGCCGCCTTTCGCCTAACAAAACGCGCAGTGCTCGGCCGGTCGATGCGATGTCGGCCGGCAGCGCGAAGTCGAACTTGATATTGCCGACGACGTGCGTACGCGCCGGGTTGGCGCCGATTGAGCGAAACCGTGCCGCATCCGCCTCACTCTGTGCCGCGATCGAAATGCCGTGCGACAAAGTCTCGCGAAACAGGCCCGTCAAGAGTCGGTAGCGCCCCACCGACTTGGGTGAAATACGCGCGCTCGCCAACACGAGCGGTATCCTGCGCCGACCGCACGCATGGTATAAATTCGGCCACAGTTCCGTTTCGAGAATGATCACGAGCTGCGGCCGGATACGCTCGAAGAAGCGGGCGACAGAACCTGGCAGATCGTAGGGAATGTAGCGCACAGTTACCCGTTCGCCGAACAGGGCGCGAGCGCGGTCCGCGCCGGTCGGCGTAACGGTGGTCAGGACGAGCGGCAGGCGCGAATACGAGTGCAGTAACGACTCGACCAGGGGCGCAGCGGCCTGCACCTCACCGACTGACACGGCGTGCACCCAGATACTGCGCTCGCCCTCGAGCTGCTCGCCGAAGCCGAAGCGTTGGGTGAAATTGCGCCAGTAGCTGCGGTCCCGCACGCCCCTTATCAGCATCGTACCGGCGACGATCGGCGCGAGCAGATAGGCGATCGCGATATACAGGAGCCGCAATGGTCGGCCTAACCAGTCGCGCCCGACAGGAGCGCCGCCGGTTGTGCCGGTTCACGATAACCAGCCAGTAACGAATGCCAGTCGTCTTCGGTGAAGCGCTCGGGCGGCAATCCTATCGTGACTTTCTCGAGCGAACGGCGCAGACGTACGAGATTGGCGTCGCGCCACCACCCTGGCTTGCGCAGCTCGCCGCGATCGAAATCAAGCATATACACCGTGTCATGCCCCAGTAACAGCAGGTTGTGAGCATTGAGATCGGCATGATAAATACCAGACTCGTGAAACTGCCGAATACATCGACCGACCGCGATCCAGGCGGAAAACCCGAGCGGCTCTCGCGTCAACACGCCAGCGAGCGACTCGGCATTCTCGATGCGCGCGGTGATCAGATCGCCGGTGTAGGTACGTCCACGCTTCACGTAGCGCGCAGCGACCGGCGCCGGGACTGGCAGCCCGGCACGGTATAGATGATAGGTGAGAAACCATTCGGCAAACGGTCGGGTGAGATCCTCGCCGCGCCACCAGTATCGATCGCCGGAAAGTTTGGCTATCAGACCGCCGCGCCGATAGTGCCGCAGCGCGTAGGCGTACTGGCCCTGGCGCACGAACAGGGTGTTGCCACGTCCGCGCGCCCGCCCCTCGATCGCGGATCTTCGCTCCCAGAACGCCGGTTCGAACCATTCAGCGCCAAAATTGCTCGCCCGCGATGTGTCGTATAGCATCCGGCCGCCCGCGATTGCGGCCTCATCCACCTCGGCGCCGACCGGCCATTTGTCACTCACGAGGCAACCTCTTTCGCTCTCACGCCCAATGTTCCCCCTGACCAAACCACCAGCTACCGTGTGCCTGCTGCGCCTCTCAGCGATCGGCGACACCTGTCACGTCGTGCCGCTGCTTCGCTCCGTGCAACGCGCGTGGCCCGCCGCACGCATCACGTGGGTCATCGGCAAGGTCGAGGCCAAACTCATGCGCCTCATCCCGGAGGTGGAGTTTATCACCGTGGACAAGCGTTCCGGACTCGGCGCGCTGCGCGAGCTGCGAGCCGCTATGCGGGGGCGAAGCTTCGATCTGCTGCTGCACTTACAGCTGGCACTACGTGCGAGCCTGGTAGCGAGCTGCATCCCCGCGCCAATCAAACTCGGGTTCGATCGCGCGCGCGCGCGCGAATTGCAATGGCTCTTCACCAACGCACGGATCGCGCCGCGTGAGCGCGAACATGTACTCGACAGCTTTCTGGGCTTTGCGACAGCCGTAGGCGTCCGTGACACCGTGATCGATTGGAACGTGCCGCTGCCGAGTGCAGCACGCGCCTACGCCGATCGGTTGATCCCGGACGACCAGCCGACGCTCGTCATCAGCCCCTGCTCGAGCCATCGCCTGCGCAACTGGTCCGTTGCAGGCTATGCGGCAGTCGCCGAGCACGCGGTGCGCAAACACGGCATGCGGGTGATTCTGGTGGGCGGACCGAGCACGCTCGAACGCGAGACCGGCGCAGCCATCGCGCGAGTCGTTAGTGTGCCCATCATCGATCAGATCGGGGCGGATACACTACCCGAACTTCTGGCGCTGCTGGCACGCGCGACCGCCCTCCTCTCGCCGGACTCCGGACCCGCGCACATGGCGACCATGGTCGGCACACCGGTGCTCGGGCTCTATGCCGCGACCAACCCGGCGCGCAGTGGGCCGTATCACTCCAGACAGTGGTGTGTCGACCGGTACGATGCCGCGGCCCGGCAATTCCTGCGGCGCCCTGCCGCAGAACTCGCGTGGTCCCGGAAGATCGAACTGCCGGGCGTCATGGATCTGATTACGGCCGACGCGGTCTGTGCCAAGCTTGACCAACTGCTAGCATGGTGGCCGGAGGCCGATCTGAAATGAAAGAAATTCTGGTTCCAGTGTCACCGGGCGAACTGCTCGACAAGATCACCATCTTGCGGATCAAGGTCGCGCGCTTCACTGACGCCGCCAAGACTGCCAACGTGCAGCACGAACTCACCTTGCTCGAGTCGACCTGGCGCAACTCGGGCGCGGCGACTGCGAGTGTCGTCGCGGACGAAGCGGCGTTGCTGCGCATCAACACGCGGCTGTGGGACATTGAGGACGAGATTCGTGACAAAGAACGCGCCAAGGAATTTGACGCGCGTTTCATCGAGCTGGCGCGCGCCGTCTATGTGACGAACGACGAGCGCGCCGCCGTGAAAAGGCGCATCAATGTGCAGTTGGGCTCGGCGATCGTCGAAGAAAAATCCTACCAACCGTATACAGCGTGAGCACGCGCCCGCAGCGCCGCTGCGGAACTGTTGGTTAGCCAGCGCGCTGCAGCGTGTATTCGGCGCTGCAATAAGGACATTTGGCCCAGCCGGTAGCCTCGATTGGCAGATAGACGCGCGGATGCGAGTTCCACAGCGCCATTTCCGGCATCGGACAGGCGAGCGGCAGATCGCCCGGCTCGACGACGTATTCGTTCTGCGCGTTCGGTAGCATGAGTTTCTGGTTGGTCTGAACAGGGGCCATGCGCGGATTATACGGTGGCGCCGAGCGTTTGTTCCCAGATCGACGTGACGTTCGATCGCTCCGTCTGGAATTCCGTCGTCGGAACGATCGGTTTCTGGTCCTCTAGCGACAACCGATGCGTCCGGGCCCGGTAGGCGCGGTAGGCTGCGGTCAGTTGATCTACGGTTGCCTGCGGTACGTAGCCCCCGGATGCCACGGTTTCGAGCTGGCGGATCGTATCGGAGTACATGACGACCGCCGCGTGGCGGGGTGCGAACGCGAGCGCCCAGTACTGCGCCAGGAACTCGATGTCGGCCACACCGCCGCGATCCTGTTTGACATCGAACTGCCCGGCTTGCGAGCGGGACAGTTCGCGTCGCATGCGCTCACGCATGTCGCCGACATCCTTACGCAGCGTGTCATGTTTGACACTCCCGCACAGTATGTCGGTGCGCACGCGTTCGAACCTCGCCTGCAGCTCAGGATCCCCAGCCACTGCGCGTGCATGCAACAAGGCCTGATGCTCCCAAGTCCACGCTTCATTGCGCTGGTATTCAGCGAAGGCATCGACCTGCGTGATCAACAAGCCCCCTTTGCCACTCGGCCGTAAACGCACGTCCACCTCGTATAAGCGTCCGGCGGACGAATGCATCGTCAGGATGTGAACGATGCGCTGGGCGAGACGCACGAAAAACATCTGATTGTCTACCGGCTTCGGCGCATCGGTCTCCTGATCCTCGCCGACCGAATCGTGCAGAAAGACCAGATCGAGATCCGAACCATACCCCAACTCGCGGCCGCCTAGCTTGCCGTAACCCACGGCGCAGACGCGCACGGTTCGCCGCTCCGGGCCCATGCCACAGCACGGCACGCCATACTGAGTCGTCATCTGCTTCCACGCGAGTCGCATCGCGTGCTCGACGATGATCTCGGCGATCTCGGTCAGATAATCGCTGATCCGCATCAGGGGTAACCGGCCTGACAAATCCGACACGGCTACGCGAAAAATAGCCGCTCGCTGGAAGTGGCGCAGCGCCTCGACTTCGCGCTCCGGATCATCGGCATCGATACTCGCCAGCTTGTCGGTGACGTCGCGCATGAGCTCAGCGCGCCTGGGCAGCCGACCGTAGAGCGATTCGTCGATCAGCTCATCGAGCAAAATGGGTGCCGCAGCGATCTGCTTGGAGAGAAACCCGCCGTAGCCGCTCAACTCGATCAGTCGCCGACGAGCGATTTCGTTCTCATTCAAGAGCGAGAAGTACGTCGACCGCGCGCCAATCGCTTCGAGAATCCTGATCACGCGGCGCAGGATTGCCGCCGGCTCGGCACAAGTCGTTAGCTCGGTTGCGATCAGCGCCATCAGCACATCGAGTCGCTTGCGGCCCGTCGCATCGAGCCGCTTGACGAGATTCGAGCTGCGAAACTGGGCAAACTGGCGGCCGCAGTCGGCCGCGTCGGCGATACCGTTGCGCTCGAACGAAGCGCCGAACTCCGCCGCGCTCGCGGCTTGTTCCCACAGCACTGCGAACGAACCCGGTCCCACGTGACCCGCTTCGCGCGCCGGTCCGTTCGCGAACAGCAGCGCCTGGAATTGCCTGACCACATTGGCGCGATGCATTGCGAGCGCAGCGTCCGCCGCTGGCCAATCGACAAACCCGAGCGCCACGGCGAGTCGCTCCCGCGCTAACACATCAGTCGGCAGCGTGTGAGTCTGCTGATCATCGGCCATCTGCAGCGCATTCTCCAGGCGCCGCAGAAACACATACGCGGCATCGAGTTCGTCGACAGTTTCCTGATCAAGTAATCGACTACCTACCAGCCTTGGCAAAGCAGTACGCAACGAGGTCGTCTGCAACCTGCGATCCTGTCCGCCACGAATGAGCTGCATCGCCTGTACGATAAACTCGATCTCACGGATGCCGCCGGGACCCAGTTTGACGTGCTCGGTCAAATCGCGCCGCGCAACTTCGCGTTCGATCAGCGCTTTCATATCCCGCAGCGCATCGAACACTCCGAAGTCGAGATAGCGCCGATAGACGAACGGACGAATGGCGGCCTCATACAGCGACCCGTATTGCGACGCACCGGTCACCGCCCGTGCCTTGACCCACGCGTAGCGCTCCCAGTCACGCCCATGCGTTTCGAGGTAGTCCTCGAGAAATGTCTCACTGACTACCAGCGGGCCGCTGTCGCCGAATGGGCGTAACCGCATATCGACGCGCAGCACGAAGCCATCGGCGGTCGGCTGATCCATTAGTTTGATCGCCTGGCGGCCCAACCGCGTGAAATATTCCTCGTTCGAAATGCTGCGCCGACCGTCCGTGTCACCCGCGGTGGAAAAAAGAAAAATCAAATCGACGTCGGATGAGAAATTGAGTTCGCCGCCGCCCAGTTTGCCCATCGCAACGACGATCAATGACTGCTCGGCACCGGCGGCATCACGCGGCAAGCCGTAGAGCGGCAGCAGGCCTGCGCGGGCCGCCTGTACGGCGGTCGTAATCAACGTATCGGCAAGTGTGGAAAGCTGACCCAAGGTCTCATCGAGATCAGCCCAACCGGCGAGATCGCGCCACGCAATCCGTACCATCTCGCGTCGTCTAACGGCGCGCAAGAGCGTCATCAGCAACGCGTCGTCGGCGGGATCGTCGACGTCAATCGTCAGTTCTGCGCCAAGTTCCAGCCGCAATGCCGCTGGCGTCCTCCGATCGGTCAGCGTTGCACCGGTCACTAACCACTCGAGCAGCGCTGGATCGCGCACACAGCTCTTGAGAACGAAATCGCTGCCAATCAGCACACGGTCGACGGATTCTTGAACGCTGGCTGACGCGCCATCGAGCGCCGCTGCAGCGCGCGGATCCGCTCGCAGCTGCGCGCGAGCAGACGCCAATTGCTGTTGCAGTTCCGGCGACAAGCGCCCGCTCTACAGGTGGCCGGCGTTGCGGGTGAGCTCGGTCAACTCATACTCGAGCCCGCGCGCTGTCATGGCGGATTTTACGACCAG
>JAGRJB010000553.1 GCA_020442965.1 Pseudomonadales bacterium | reverse complement strand
CTTCAACCGCTCGGACACCCCTCCACACAAGTTTTCAAGACTGATGCAATCAACCGCTCTGCCACCCGTCCAAATCAGCTGGCCGCAATACGTTGCAAACCGCCCAAGTATGGCTGCAACGCGGCCGGTACGTTCACCGACCCGTCGGCATTCTGATAGTTCTCGAGCACAGCGACCAGCGCCCTGCCAACGGCAACACCGGAGCCGTTCAAGGTGTGCACGGGTTCGGGTTTGCCGGTGTCAGGGTTGCGCCAGCGCGCCTGCATCCGCCGTGCCTGAAACGCCTCGCAGTTACTGCAGGAGGAGATTTCGCGATACTTTTCCTGTGATGGCAACCAGACTTCGAGATCGTACGTCTTGGCGCCCGCAAATCCCATATCACCTGCGCACAGCGCCATCACGCGATACGGCAACTCCAACTTCCGCAGGATCGCTTCGGCGTGCGCGGTCAGCGACTCGAGCGCAGCGTATGATTCGCTCGGCCTAACAATCTGCACGAGTTCGACTTTATCGAACTGGTGCTGACGAATCATCCCGCGCGTGTCCTTGCCATGGCTGCCCGCTTCGCTGCGAAATGAGGGCGTATGCGCGACAAACTTGAGCGGCAGCGCAGTGGCGTCGAGAATCTGGTCGCGCACGAGATTGGTAACCGGTACCTCGGCGGTTGGAATCAAATAGAAATCGTGTTCGCCCGGAACCTTGAAGAGGTCCGCCTCGAACTTGGGAAGTTGCCCCGTACCCTGCAGCGCGCTCGCGGAAACGAGATACGGCACGTACAGCTCCATATACCCATGCTCACCCGTGTGTACGTCGAGCATGAACTGCGCAAGTGCCCGATGCAGCCGCGCCAGCGCACCGCGAATCACGACAAACCTTGCGCCCGAAAGCCGCGCCGCGGCGTCAAAATCCAAGCCACCCAGCTGTTCGCCCAGCGCGACATGATCGAGCGGCGCAAAACCGAGTTCGCGCGGCTGGCCGTGCCGACGTAGTTCGAGATTGGCCGTCTCGTCACGACCGTCCGGAACCGATTCATGGAGCGTATTCGGAAGCCCCAACTGCCAGGCATCGGCTTCACTCTGCACGGCAGACAACGCGGCCTCCGCAAGGGCGAGTTCGCGAGTCAACTCCTCCGCACGAGCAAGCTGCACGCTGACATCCTCGCCGCGACCCTTGGCCATACCAACCGCCTTGGCATTGGCATTGCGCTCGGCGCGGACGCGATCGGCCTCGACCTGCACACTCTTGCGACGATCGTCGAACGCGCGAAACGCCGTCACGTCGAGTTGGAAGCCGCGGCGCGCAAGATTGGCCGCGATGCCCTCGGGGTCGGTACGCAACGCTTTCGAATCTAACAAGGCATCTCCATCGATCGAATCAGGTCCAGGCCATCGCCAACGCGCGACCCGCCAACGCCGCCAACAAGCACGCGATAACGGTCAACGCCGTGCTGCCGACCGCCGCTTCCG
>JAGRJB010000552.1 GCA_020442965.1 Pseudomonadales bacterium | reverse complement strand
GCAACTGGAAGGTGGTGCTCTTGCCCGCGCCAGACGGGCCCACGAACGCAATCGTCTCTCCCGGTTCGATCGCCAGCGAAAAGTCGTTCAGGGCCTTCACATCGGGGCGTGAGGGATAGCGAAACGTCACGTGGTCGAACTCGATTCGTCCCTTGCCAGGCTGCGGCAGTGGCACTGGCGCGGGAGCGACGACGATCGATGGCTCCGACCGCAACAACTCCACCGTCCTCTCCATCGCACCGGCGGCGCGTTGCACCTCGCCCCACATTTCCGACAGCGAGGCAGCGGCCGTTGCCATGAAGACCGCGTAGCCCAGAAATTGCGCGAGTTGCCCACCGGTCATCCTCCCAGCGAGCACGTCCCGTGCGCCGAGCCACAGCACCAGCGTGATTGCCCCGAACACGGTGAGAATCGCCAAGGCAGTGAGCCAAGCGCGCATGCGGGTCCGCTCGACCGCAACATCGAAACTACGCTCGACCGCGTCCTCATAACGGCGGCTATGCAGCTCCTCGAGCGTGAAGGCCTGCACAGTCTGCACCGCGTTGAGCGTTTCGCCGGCAAGGCCACTGGTGTCGGCGATTCGATCTTGCGTGGCACGCGAGAGTTTACGAACCTTACGCCCAAAAATCAGAATCGGAACGAGCACTGCTGGAATCAACACGATGATGATGATCGTGAGCTTGATACTGGTATAGAACAGCAGCACGAGGGATCCGAGAAAGGTCAGACTGGAACGCAACAGAATGGACAAGCCCGCTCCGGCGATCGATTGAATCAGCGTCGTATCAGTCGTCAGGCGCGATAGCACTTCGCCGGTCTTGGTCACTTCGAAGAACGCCGGGTCGAGCCGGATCACGCGTCGATAGACGGCATCGCGGATGTCGGCAACCACCCGCTCACCTAACCAGCTCACGAGATAGAAACGCAACGCGGCGAACAATCCGAACACACCTGCCGCTAACAGTAAGCCGATAAAGTAACGATTGATCGTAGCGGTATTGCCGGCCGAGAAGCCATTGTCGATCACCAGCTTCAGCGCCATCGGTAATGCGAGCATCGCACCAGCCGCCACCAGCAGCGCGACCAGTGCGAACACCATCATGCCTTTGTAAGGTGCCAGGAATGGCAATAGCTCGCGCAGCGGCCCGAGGGATCGACTCTTGGGTCTCTCGGACGACGTCAGCTCCGGGGAGGGCGGCAGACTTGCTTGACCATGCGGATCATTCACGAAACGGTAGCCTTCCAAAATTGAGCTGCCACCACATCACCCAGTCGGCGGCAAAGCTGTAAAGCGGATACTTGAAAGTGGCTGGCCGGTTCTTCTCGAAGAAGAAGTGGCCGACCCACGCGAAGCTGTATCCAGACAGTAATCCTAACAGGAGCCAATATGGCATCCGCGTCACCACGAGCATCACAACGCACAAGAACGCTCCCCAGGTGCCAATGAAGTGCAATGTGCGCGACACCGGGTGCCGATGTTCGGTGAGATAAAACGCAAAGAACTGCGAAAAGCTCGTGTACTGACTCATCCTGTACTCTGCAATCCCTGCGCGATGCCGCTGACTGTCACCACCAGCGCGTCGAACAACTGCCGGTCCTTGCGCCCCGTGGCGCGCCAACGCTGCAAGAGGTCGATCTGCATCAGATGCATCGGATCGATATAAGGGTTGCGCAACTCGATCGAGCGTTGCAGGGTCCGATCGTGATCAAGCAGCCGCCGCTGATTCTTCAGCTCGAGTATGCGCTCGCACAGGCGATCGTATTCGCGGCGAATATCGATGAAAAAGCGCTGCAAAGACACGAATGCCAGATCGTTGTAGTAGGTGGCAATAGTGAGATCGGCGCGCGCAACACTCGTTTCGATATCGTCAATCAAGCTGCCGAAAAAACTCCACTCCTGGTACGCCGACCGGACCGCATCGATTCCGTGCTGCTCGATCGCCGCCTCGAGACCCGCGCCGGCGCCGTACCACGCAGGCAACGCAAAACGCGATTGCGTCCACGCGAATACCCAAGGAACTGACCGCAAGCCTTCGAATCCCTGTTTATCGGGCCGCTGCGCCGACCGCGAACCAATTTGCATGCGTGCGATGACATCGATCGGCGTCACCGTCTCAAAATACTCAAAGAAGGTCTTGTCACTACTAACTAACCGTCGATAGGATTCGTAACTCGCGGCCACCATTGTCTCGCATACGGGAATATGAGCGGTATTGTCGCTGGCTAGCTGACCACGCATCGATCTGGCCGTGGCGAGCGACAATGCGCTGAATGCGCGCTCAACCGTGCGCAATGCAATCGGACGCAATCCGTAGCTCTGGTTGATCGCTTCGCCCTGCTCGGTGAGCCGCAGCACGCCATTGATGGCGCTCGCCGGGGCGCTGCGCACGAGCGTATCGATGCGACCGCCGCCGCGTGCAATGCTGCCGCCGCGGTTGTGAAAGATGACATGCGTCTCGTCTGCGGCGGTCAAGGTCGCCGCGAGGTCGCGCTGCGCCTGCCAGATCGCGAAGCGCGCCGCGCAGACCCCGCCTTCCTTGTTGCTGTCGGAGTAGCCAACCAGCGCGCATTGCGTGCGGCTGCGAGAATCAAGATGCCGACGGTAAATGGGCCCGGACAGCAGCGTCTGCATGATTTCGCCGCAGCGTGCGAGTGTATCGATCGACAAAAACAGGGGGGCGACATCGAGCGCGACCTGGTCGGTACGCTTGTCGTACGCCTCGGCCCAGCGCGCCAATAACAAAGGTGCCAAGACGTCATCCGCGCCGGCAGCGCCGCTAACGACATAGTACCCGACGGCCTCCGGGCCGTACCGATGGCGGCATTGCATGATGGCTTCGAATACGCTCAGCGTTCGTTTCCCGAGTGCGTCGAGCTCGGCGGAATGACCAGCATCGTTTTCGATCAGTTGCACGAGCCGATCACGCCGGTCATTCGATGTTCGGCTGCTCCACTCGGGATCGCCCAGACCCATGCCAATCACATAATGGTGGATATCCGCGTGTTGCCGCACATCGAGAGTCGCCAGATGAAAGCCGAAGGTCTCGATCCGTCGGATCAGTCGCATCACGTTGTAGTAGCCGGCGTTGGCGCCGCGATTCGCCTTGAGGCTTGCGGCAATCAAACGCACATCCCGCAACAGCTGAGCCGGCCCTTCGTAGGCATTGGGACGACCGTCGTAGGTATGCCGCAGGCGTTCAGCGATCTGGGTGAGAAACACGCGGTATGGCATCCGGTCATGCCGCGCGGGTGTCACGCTCTGCGCGTGCGGCAACAACGTGGCGTACTGCTCAATCCTCGCCTGCAACGCCGGCAATATGCCGATGCGGCTCGCGCTTTGCGAC
>JAGRJB010000551.1 GCA_020442965.1 Pseudomonadales bacterium | reverse complement strand
GACAATCTCGGCGTTGGCGGGCACTAACAGGTCGTTGGTTTTGCACTTGACGAGTGCGATCGGCTTGCCCAGCAGCGCGCCCGCCAACTCGAATTCGGATTGGTCAGTCGGCAGCTTGCAAACGGCTGCCATCAGCAGCGCGGGATCGACGCCGATGGCCAGCGTAACGGGCATGGGCTGGTCGAGCCGCTCAGCATGTTGGTAGAAGAGACGCAGATCGGAGCTCGCGTTAGCGCTGATCGTCAGCGTGTTCCTGCCAAGCACCTGCGTGCGGTAGATCCCAACATTCAGCCGCCCTGTAGCGGGGTTGCGCGAGATACCGCAAGCGCCGGTAATGAACGGGCCGCTGTCGAACTCGAACGCCGTTGGAACGGGCAGGTGAGCAAGATCGATCGCATCGCCCTGTAGTAGGTGTTCCTGTGCGATCGCGTCGCTCACCACAGTCGGCGCAATGTGGCGCGCCTGCGCGGCCTCGAGGATTCGCGCAAAATCCGCCGCAGTAAACGGCTCGCCGGGTACGGCACCGAGGGCCCAGCCATAGCATTCCCATCGATTGAGCAGGCCGCCGACCAACGGAAACCGCGCACCCGCGACGTTGTCGAAGATGAAACCGCGGCGTTGGCGGTCTACCTGCTGCATAAGGGCTGGGAGCTCGAAACGCGGCTCGACGCGCTTGCGAATGCGCTGCAGCTCACCGCGGGACTCGAGCGTTGCAATCAGTCCACGGAAGTCGAGCATGCGATTACTCTCCGATCAAAGCGTGTTGGAGTACGGTTACTCAGTATGGTTGGGTTGTCAGGCCCGGTAGCGACCACTGCGGCATGTACGTATCTTTTGACGTGCTCGTGGCACCGGCAGGTTCAAATCTATCCACGTTGCGGATGAGGTAGTCGACGTCCTGCTGCTGTCGTGTCATTCGGATTCATGATGTGCGCAGAGGCGGTTCATGCGACGCCGCGCAGGAGCACTAACTGATGACTGCAGCGAGCATTGGTCGACGCGGCTTCTTGGCTGGATCGGGTGCGGCCGCGGCGACGCTGCTCGCGCTGAAGTACGTCCGGAGCGAAGCACTGGCGCCGGTT
>JAGRJB010000550.1 GCA_020442965.1 Pseudomonadales bacterium | reverse complement strand
GCGCCCAGAAATCGACCAGGACGGGGAGCTCGTGCGAGGGCTTCAGGACGTCCGTCTCGAAGGTTGCGTCGGTGGTGGCGGAAACGAGTGCGCTCATAGCGGTGGCCTTGCCGTTGGACTGATGCCCATAACTGGGGGCAGATTCACGTGAACTCAATACTGTTGGAAAATACACACAATTGGCGATTCGCATCGCTCACCCCTATACTGCGCGCGCTGAAAATTACCCTAAGGAGAGGGGCATGCGTCTGAGTTTGAATGTAATAGGTTTGATTGTTGTGGCTGCAGTAGTTGTTGCGCCTGCACACGCAGAATGGAAAGGTCAGGGCCAGGCCGGTATTGTCTTCGCCCGCGGCAACACGGATACGGATACGGCGAACGTCAAACTCGAGATGGCGAAGGAGGCCGCTAGCTGGACGCACAAGTTTGGGGTTGCGGCGCTGCGCGCGGCGACCAGCGGCGACAAGACCGCCGAGCGCTATGAGGGCATGTGGCAATCGGACTACAAAATATCCGAGCGCGACTATTACTGGGGCGGCGTGCGCTACGAAGACGACCGCTTCAGCGGTTTCGACTATCAAGCTACCGCGACGACCGGTTATGGTCGAAAATTCATCAATACCGATGACACCAAGTTCGTCGGCGAGGTTGGCGTCGGCTATCGACGATTGAAGACCGTCGCGCAGATCGGCCCGCCGTTCATCGCGTCGGAAACATCGGGTGATGCGATTCTGCGTGGCTTTCTCGGCTATGAAACCAAACTAACCGATACCACCAGCTTGATCGACAAGTTCACGGTCGAAGCGGGTTCTGACAACACGTTCATGTCGAACGTGTTCGCGCTGCAAGTAAAAATGAACGAGGCATTTGCGTTGTCGTTAGGCTTCGATGTTCGCTATAACACCGATCCGCCGGCGGGCAAGAAGAAGAGCGATACGCTGACTACGGTCAATCTGGTGTACGCATTCTGATCTTGTAAGGTTTGGCCCCAGTAGAGCCCGGCGCGCAGGCGCCGGGCTTTTTTTGTTTCCGGATGTCTGATCGGGCAACGACCGGCCGCAGCGCATTCATTTACAATGCTGACTATGTCCACCGCGACAGCCCCAACTGGTGCCTGGCAGACGTCCGTCGGCGCTGCGATCAATTCTTTCTACCTTGCTGACGAAGAGCGCGTCGCGCGCGGTCTCGCGGACCGTGCGCGCGTGGCGGCGAGTGACAGCCGTCGCATCGCGCAACGTGCCACGACCCTGGTGCAGACTGTTCGAACAGAACAGGGCGATGGCGGTCCGCTCGACGCCTTTCTGCGCGAGTACAGCCTGGGATCGCGCGAAGGCGTAATCCTCATGTGTCTGGCCGAAGCGCTGCTGCGTATCCCAGATGCCGAGACCGCCGATCGTCTGATCGCCGACAAGATTCCGGCCGGCGCCTGGGATGAACACCTGGGCGACAGTGCGTCGCTGTTCGTAACGGCCTCCACCTGGGGGTTGATGCTCACGGGCCGCGTCGTGGCGCTCGATCGCACGGAAGTGGGTGAACCCAGCGCATGGTATGCGCGCTTGACCGCGCGACTGGGCGAGCCTGTGGCTCGTGCCGCACTCAAGCAAGCGATGCGCATCCTCGGCTCGAAGTTCGTCATGGGTCGCAATATCGAGGCGGCGCTCGACCGCGCGGCGAGCAAAGAGTGTCGAGCGTATCGTTACTCGTTCGACATGTTGGGCGAGGCGGCACTGACGGCGAGCGACGCGGCGCGCTACTTCGAGAAGTACGCGCAGGCGATCGCAGCGGTCGGCAAACGGGTACGCGCAGACGAGCCGATGACGCAGCGGCACAGCATCTCGGTGAAACTGTCCGCCCTGCATCCGCGCTACGAACACGCCA
>JAGRJB010000549.1 GCA_020442965.1 Pseudomonadales bacterium | reverse complement strand
ACAAAATACGCCTATTGTGGAATATATGACACCTGATCTCGACCGGACCGATATTCGTATCCTCGACGCACTGCAACGCGATGCCACGCTCTCAGCGGCCGAGCTGGCCGAACGCTGCAGCCTCACGACCACCACGGCGTGGCGCCGCTTGCAGCGCCTCGAACAGGCGGGGGCGATCAAGTCCCGCGTCGCGATACTGGAGCGCCGTGCCGTCGGCCTGCACGTACTGGTCTTCGCCCAAGTGAAGTTGATGGCCACCGGCCGCGAGGCGCTGGCCCGCTTCGAGCAGGCGGTGCGGCAGTTTCCCGAAGTGCTCGATTGTTATTCGTTGTTAGGCGAAAAGGACTTCCTGTTGCGCATCGTGGTACCGAGTATCGATGCCTACGAAGCGTTCTTCCTCGATCATCTGTCGCGCATTCCCGGCGTGCAGGCCGTAAATTCCAACATCGCATTGTCGACCATCAAGGAAACAACTGCGCTGCCCCTGCCCCAATAACTCTGACCGGGTCGATCGACTGGAGTTGTAACAAGTGGCCACGACTACCGTGTTCGAGTCGCAGCTCGCTGTCGAAGCACACATGATCAGCGACCTGCTGCGCCAGGTCGAGATCCCGAGTCAGGTGCTGGGTGAGTACCTGCAGACCGGTGCGGGCGAACTACCGGTCGGCAATCTCGTGCGGGTAGTCGTTGGCGGTGAGCACGCTGCTGAAGCACGCGCAGTGATCGCAGAGTGGGAGAGCGCGCAGCCCGCCATGCCGCTGACCGCTGCCATCGGGCCCACACCTGTCGTAGGCGTTAGCCGCTATGTACTGGTGTTCGTGCTCGGCGCATTGGCCGGCGCGGCAATCATGTGGGCTGCGCAGCAGGACTCCGCCACTGCGCTTGATAACGACCGGGGAACTGAACCGCTGGCACCTTGAGCTAGCGTTTCTGCCGTAACAACCAGGCTACCAGGCCGGCTGAGTTCAGGTCCCAATCGCCGCGCAACAGCGCGTCGATCTCGGCATCCGGCAGCGTGCAGCCATGGGCGCGCAGCGTCTCGAATGCATACTCCCGCAAACCGCGGCGGATACTGGTCTGGAGCGCCTCGCGGGTGGCGGTCTCGTCGGTGTTACCCATGGCCTCCGCCGCCGCGCGCTGCGCGATGCTCACGAACATCTCGATCTGCGCCTTGAGATCGCGACCGAGACGCGCCACGTCCGTGACACGACTGTAATGCGTGAGATAGAGCGCGCGCGGCTTGTAGGCCAACAAGCGATCGATCGATGTCACGAGCTGGTCCGGGTCGAACTGGGTGGGCGTGGTGGTGGGCATGATGTAGGCGCCACGCGCGGTATCGAACTCCCGATAGGAAATGCCGAAGGTATCACCAGTAAAAATGCTGCCGGCGCCATGATCGACGATCGCCTGGTGATGCAGCGCATGTCCGGGCGTATGCACGAACTCGAACTCGCGTTCGCCGAGCTTGAGCCGCTCACCATCGGTGGTCACGACGACTCGCTCCGCCGCAATCGGCGCTATTTCGCCATACAGCCTGGCGAAATTCTCCGCGCCGTATACGTCGATCGAGCCTGCAATCAGCTTGGTCGGATCGATCATGTGCGGCGCACCGCGCGGATGCAGTACTGCCTTGGCATTCGGCAGCCGCTGCATCAGCTTGCCGGCCCCGCCCGCGTGGTCGAGGTGCACGTGCGTCAGAAAGACGTAGTCGACGGCTTCCGGCTGCACGCCG
>JAGRJB010000548.1 GCA_020442965.1 Pseudomonadales bacterium | reverse complement strand
TGGTGCCGTTACGGTGACGGCCGGCACTGGTGCTGCCACCTTGTAGTCGTCCATCTGGCCAAGTTGTGTCGTGCCTTCGTGGACGGTTGTGTCAGCTTGACCGCGTTCGTTGAAAGTGGCCGTAGTCAGTTTGTACGACCCTTGTCCCGTGCCAACCAGCTTGATGTCGTAGTCATCTTTGGGCAGCACCAGCAGCCAGCCGAAGGTGCCGTCTTCGTGTCGTGTGGGAAAGCTATATATGCCGGTGCCGAGCTGCTGCGAAACGATGATTCCGTTTTTCGTTTCCACGCGCTGCGCGCGGTTGTTGGAGATCTGGATATCGACTGGACTTTCCGTTCGGACGATGACCGCCTCGGGCATCACCGGGCATGATTGAGCTGCTGCGGTCCGAGTTCCACACCGAGGGGTCTGGCCTCTGAACTCGTTAGCGTTGTCGGTGTAAACACCTTCGAAGCCGCAACCTTCCGGGACTTCCGGCTTCGGAGAGCCGGGGAAATTGCTCACCGGCGTGCGATAGTAGTCGCCGTGCCACGCGGTTCCCATATGCATGTCACGGGGAGGGATCCCGGTTGGGGTTGTGTAGCGCGCCAATTCTCGTTCAAACGTCGTGGTGACGTGCGCGCCCGGTGCGGAGGTTCCCCGTCGTGATTCCTCATCACGATCAACGGGTGACCAGGTGGGTGTGCCATGAATCACAATGCCCGTCTCGTGATAGTCGCTGCCTTTCAGATAGACAACGACGCCGACATGGCCCGCCCTGGTCAATTCATTGTCAATGGGCGCCCAGTTGTATGCGCCGCTGGTGATTCTGCCATACGAGAGGTTTGCGAAGACCGACGGGTTTTCGGCGCGGATGGCTTCCAGGCGGTTGAAAATGTCGTTCATGAATCGGTCGCATGAACCGCCAGTGCCTGGTGTAGCCCTGTAATCGAAATAGGGCGCGAGGGCCTCCATGGCCTCGAGAGTATCGGCCATGGTGCCGACCAGATTGGGCGTGACTTTGGTCTTGTCCTCGTTGTTCGAGTTGTCGATGTCGCCCGGGGCCACTGCCGTCATAGTCACCCTGTCTTTTAGATCGGATGCATTCACCACACGGGTGACGAATTCGAGGAATTTGACGTCGCCACCCGCAATCGAGAGGCCTCTGCAGACAACCTTGCCCGTGAGGAATCCCAACTGCTGATCGCAGCGGGAATCCGCACTCAGTACGTGCAGCCAGACGCTCGCCGATGACGCCCCAAAAGCGCTACCCGACGGGCCGTCTTGCTCGAGAAGCTTGACTGTCAGCTCGACGTTCTCGGCGGTTTTCGTCCCCTTGTTCGTCAATGTTGCCGTGAAAGTGGCTTTGAGGTTGTCGCCACTACCTGTCAGCGTACTGGTCGCGAGCACTTCAATATCGATCTTGGGCGTCGGGCAGGTGTAGGTGAGCTTGGCTTTGCCGTTGATGCCCGCCCAGAAGGCTGGGGCATTACTTGGGGGGCGGCCGCTCGCGTGGATCACGATGACTCCCAGTGTGCCGCTGCTCGTGCGATGTAGGTCGTAGACATCGACGCGGGTTGGCGGGTTTGTGGTGTTGTAGAAGAAGCGCCTGCCGAGCGTCGGTGGGCTGGTGTTGATAGAGAATTCGGTTATGTCCAGGCGGTACTGCGCGACGTCGGGAATCGGGTCGAACTCGAACCAGCCTTGCAGCTCAAAATAAGGGCCAATGTGATCGCTACCATCGAACCGCTTTTTCGTGAAATCTACATCCTGAGTTACCGTCTCCCCTGGATTGCAGTTTGGCACCTGCGCCCATAGTGCGCTGGGTGCGACCAGCGCGCACACCACCAGCAGAGCATGAATCGCTCTCGAGAACGAGCGGGCGGGGTGTAGTCGGTAGCGAGTTTCGCGGGTCATAGTCGTGCACTCCAGAGCGGAAGTTGTTTCGCGTGGCGTTTGGGCTCATTGGTGAAGGCGCAGGAACCGCCGAAAACTTGTCATCCGCACGATCGATGTAGCAGAACGGAGGCGGCGATTTCACATAACAGCCGCAACCGCCTCGCGACGCGAGTCTTTGGTCAGCAGGCGGCTGATCTGGCGCACTTGGGGAGGCGTGTGCCAACTATCCGTCAGTCCCCCGGCCACGCACACTTGGTGGTCACGGTCTGACCTGTTAGCCATCACGTTGTTGGCCACCTTGTTAGGCCCTGTGCGTGTCTCCTTAGCTTCAGCCAAAATTGCCACCTAGGTCGCACTCGCACCAAATACGTATTAGACGTAAGGGAACTGCAAAACGGCATTGCCAGTTCCTGCCAGGTTCGCGCTGAGCTGAATCCGAAGCCGCTGTTTGTCGCTCACCAGGAAATCAGGTCGCGCGCGCAGCGCGCAATAGCGCGCCGCGCATGACCAGCGCCGGTCATTACACGGACATCTAGTTGCATACCTCGATGGCATGAG
>JAGRJB010000547.1 GCA_020442965.1 Pseudomonadales bacterium | reverse complement strand
CCGGCCGGCATTTGCACGATCGAGAGCAACGAATCGAGACCGTTGAGCGACTTCGATTGCACCGGTACGCCGAGCACGGGCAAGCTGGTCTTGGATGCTGTCATACCGGGCAAGTGCGCAGCGCCGCCCGCGCCTGCGATGATGACTTCGAGTCCGCGTTGTTTGGCGCTGCTCGCGTATTCGAACAGCAGGTCCGGGGTGCGGTGCGCGGACACGACTCGGGTCTCGTACGGCACGCCGAGCTGGCCGAGCGTTTCGGCGGCTGCCTGCATCGTCGTCCAATCGGACGTCGAGCCCATGATGATGCCAACTAACGGCTGCATCGATCCATTCTAACACGCTACCTCAGGGAGTCGCGTGCGGTTCGAGCAGTATTCTGAGGGCCCGGAAGAGCTCGCGACTGGCACGGCTGCGCAAGGCTTCGGCGGCGTGCGCATTGCGCGCCCGGTCGAGCAGGGGCGCCAGATCGTCGAGGGCCAGACCCGGATGCTCGGCTGCCAGAGCCTGCAAACCCGTCTCGCCCTCGCGCAGCAGCCGATCACGCCATGCTTCGACTTGTTTGTGTTGGCGGGCGAGATCGAGTGACACGCGGTTTTGCGTCGCGAGGGCCGTTTCGATATCGGTTGTATCGAGCGAGCGCATCAGTTTGCCGATGTACTGCCGCTGCCGGGCGAGTCCGCCGTGACTTGAAATTCGACGAGCGAGATCGATCGCATCGCGCAGTGGTTCGGTGAGCGGCAGCGAGTCGAGTTCGGCGGTCGTCAACGCGATCAGGCGTTCGCCGAGCTTCTGGGCCTCGAGGGCCGACCGTTTGCGCGAACTCTTGCTCGGCTTTCGTTCTGTGTCGTCGTCGTCCACAGTACAATTCTGCCATGGTACAAGCTGTCGACGTCACGCGAATTCCAGAACTTCAGGCAATTACCTCGAGCGCGCTGGCGGCCGCCAAGCGCGCGGGCGCCTCGCAAGCCGAGGTTGATCTGAGTTTGCAGCAAGGGCTGTCGACGACGGTGCGCCTGGGCGAAGTCGAGACTGTCGAGTACCACCGTGACCGCGGGCTCGGCGTCACGGTGTACTTCGGCCAGCGCAAGGGCTCGGCGAGCACTGCGGATCTCAGTGTGCAGGCCGTCGAAGATAGTGTCGCCAAGGCCTGTTCGATCGCTCGCTACACTGCGGAAGACCCTTGCGCGGGACTCGCCGATCCGTCCGATCTCGCGCGTGACATTCCCGATCTCGACCTCGACCATCCTTGGGCCCTGTCGCCCGAAGCCGCCGTCGAACTCGCGCAGCGCTGCGAAGCGGCGGGTCGAGCGGTCGATCCGCGTATCAACAATTCCGAGGGTGCATCGGTTACGACGCATCGCGGTGTACGCGTCTACGGCAACTCGCATGGCTTCCTCGCGGGCTATCCCAGCAGTAGTCATACCGTGAGTTGCGTTCTGCTGGCAGGCGCCGGCGACGGCATGCAGCGCGACTATTGGTATTCCACCGCGCGC
>JAGRJB010000546.1 GCA_020442965.1 Pseudomonadales bacterium | reverse complement strand
GAAGCGCAACGAGATTCTGCAGATGCTCGTGCTCGAACCCACGCTGGCGGTTCTTGACGAAACGGATTCCGGCCTGGACATCGACGCACTCAAGGTCGTGGCGCGCGGCGTAAACACATTGCGGTCGGCGGATCGCGCCATTCTCCTGATTACGCACTATCAGCGTCTGCTCGATCATGTCGTGCCAGATCGCGTTCATGTGCTGGCGCGCGGCCGCATCGTCAAGAGTGGCGACCGGACGCTTGCGCTCGAACTCGAGCAGCGCGGCTACGATTGGGTCCTCGAGGCAGCCTGAAGCAGTATGGCGACAGGCGGCAACAATCTCATCGATCGGCTACAAGCCGAGCACGCTGCAGTTGCCGAGCGCTTGCCGAGCGCGGCGCACGCCGGTGCACGTCGTGCAGCACTCGCGCAGCTCGTAGCCGATGGTCTGCCAGACAACCGCGAAGAAAACTGGCGCTATGCAAACTTGCGAGCGCTCGGGCGCGCGAGCTTCGTCTCGCCAGATGTCGCCAACGCCGTCACGACGCAGGAGTTGCCACCACCGTTGCCGGGTTTCGATCGCTACGTGTTTGTCGATGGCCGATTAGCTGCAGGATTGTCCGCCGATACGACCGGTGACGTCAGCAGCGGCATTGCCGGACGTCCGATGCGTTCGACGGACGCTGCGGCGGCGCGCGAGGCGCGCTTCGCACTCGTCTCGGATGCCTTCGCCGTCGACGGGCTGAGCCTCGGCCTTCCCGGCCGCAACGATGCTATCAAGTCGGCCGCGCGTCGTCAGATCGAGGTCCTGTTCGTTGCGACCGCCGACGCGAGCGCCGGCAGTTCATACCCGCGCCTGGCTATCGATCTGGCCGCGGGCGGCGAACTGCAGCTCGTTGAACGGCATATCTCGGTGGGCACGGCGGCGGCTCTGGTCAACGGCCGCATCGACATTGAACTCGCTCGCGACGCAACGCTCGATCACGTTCGTCTGCAACAACTGGGCGCACGCTGCACCCTGATCGAGACACTCGCTGCACGGCTTGCGACCAATGCCCAGTACCGTTTGCACTGCATCGCCAATGGCGCGGCCGCATCCCGCTCGACGTTGCACGTGAGTCTGGAAGGCCAGGGCGCGCGACATGAACTCACCGCGGGCTGCGTTGCCTCCGGCAACCAGACGCTGGATACGTATGCGGTTGTCGATCATGCGGCACCAGGAGCGATGACGCGCGAGCTGTTTCGCGGCATCGCTACCGGCCGCGGCCGTGTGGCATTCAATGGCAAAATGATTGTCCGCAAGAATGCGCACGGCGCGGATTCGCAGCAGATGCTAAAGGGCCTGCTCGCGGGTCCCGAAGCCGAGATCGATCTGCGACCACAGCTCGAGATCTATACCGATGATGTGCGCGCATCGCATGGTGCTACCACCGGTAAACTGGACGACGCGATGCTGTTCTATCTGCTGTCGCGCGGCATCGAACGCGAGATGGCTCACAGCCTGCTCAAATGGGCATTCATCGAGGAAGTGCTCGTCGGAATCAAGCCGGAGTCTTTGCGCCGGTCGCTGGAGGCCGAGCTCGCCGGCCAATTCAAAGACATCGCCGCGCTGGACGGGCTGTTAGGCGGTGCCAAGTGAGTACGCCGGTCGCGGAACTGGGTCGCGCAGACGGCAGGACGGCGGCGGACTACGACGTGGCTGCGGTTCGCGCTGATTTTCCGATTCTGTCGCGACGCATCCACGGCAAACCGCTCGCCTACCTCGATAGCGCAGCTTCTGCGCAGCAGCCGCGATCGGTCATGGCTGCGGTCGACGACTACGTCGCACGACATCACGCCAACGTGCATCGTGGCGTACATACACTCAGCCAGGAGGCGACGAATTTATTCGAGGCTGCGCGAGAAACCGTTCGTGCCTTTCTCAACGCTCGCTCGACGCGAGAGATCGTGTTCGTGCGCGGAACCACTGAAGCGATCAATCTCGTGGCGCAATCCTTTGGGCGCCCCCGCCTGCAACCCGGCGACGAGATCTTGATCACCGGGCTCGAGCACCACGCCAACATCGT
>JAGRJB010000545.1 GCA_020442965.1 Pseudomonadales bacterium | reverse complement strand
CGCATCGGCCGCGTCGCGCAGTCCCTCGACTGTCAGCGCCAGTGCGTGATCATCGAACGAGTAGGCGGCGGCGGTGCCGCGAAACGCATTCCGCGGCACCTGATCGAACAGCAGAATCAGCGCAAGGCGCCGACGCGGGCTCGCGCTCCAGCCGCCGAGTTCGTTGTTCACCGCCAGATTGAGCAGCGGCACCAGGCGCTCGCGGATTGCCTGATCATGGCGGCGCGCGGCGGCGGGGTCGGATTCCCCGGCAAACCAGTAGCGCATACGCTCGGCCAGTGCGGCCTGATCGAGTGGCAGCTGGCCGAACCAGAAGTCGAGCACGTCGTGCGCCGATTGAATGACTGTGGCTGCCATCTGCAAAGAGTAGCAGGTACGGATGCGCTCTTGTGCGTCAAATGATACGCTCGCAGCGTGCGCCGGCGACTTCACGAGCTAACAAGATGCGCTCTGCGAGTGGTGCTGCTCAGTGCCGCGATGCCGAGCGTTGCGTCAGGCGCACAAGCAACGCACGAGGTCGTAACAGCCTATGCTGCGGCTTCACTCACCGACGTTCTGCAGGAAATCACCACCGCGTTTACACGCTCAACCGGGATACCGGTGCGGCTGTCCTTTGCATCGAGTGCAATCCTTGCCCGCCAGATAGAGGCTGGTGCTGACGCTGATCTATTTCTTTCCGCCGATCTCGAATGGATGAACTACCTGCAGCAGCGCGGCTTGCTGCGACCCAATACGCGCCAGGATCTACTTGGCAATCGCCTGGTACTGATTGCACCGATCAACAGCAAAGTTCAGGTCGATTTGCAGAACGCCAGCACGCTACTTGCCGCGCTGGGTCGTGGGAGGCTCGCGCTCGGCGACCCGGCGGCTGTTCCGGCTGGCCGCTATGCTCGCGGCGCGCTGCAATCGATTGGCGTGTGGCATGCGATCGAGGGCCGGACCGCCTACGCTGACAACGTTCGCGGTGCGCTCGCATTCGTCGCGCGTGGCGAGGCGCCACTCGGCGTCGTCTACGCTACGGATGCAAAACTCGAGCCGCGAGTTCGAGTCGTCGCCGAGTTCGAAGCCGCGACACATGCGCCGATCGTCTATCCGGTCGCGTTGACGCGGGCGGCGAGTCCGGGCGCGGTACGTTTGCTCGAATACCTGCGGTCCGACGGCGCGCTCGCGCGCTTCAAGCGCTATGGCTTTGCGACGATCAAGCCCGCTGGTAAGGCGGGGGCCAGTTCGGGTGCCGCGCATACTAACAAGGACCAAGCGAGGCAAAGATTCGAAGAGATAACGGGTACACCGCGCGCCGCACAACCTCGCTGACGCAGGGCCGCAAGCGTCGGCATTCCGGTGCCGGATACGACGATACAATCCACGTCGTCTTTCGTCACGGCATTGATCGCTCGCAGAGCATCCTGACTCGTTAGTTCGTAGATATCGTGAGTGTCCGAGAGGCGCTCAGCGACGCGCAAGGCGTGCACGACGTTGATGTCGGCATTGCGCCAGTAGGCATAGCCGGACTCGGCCAAGGCTTCTGGATACGGTGATACGAGCGCGATTCGCCGCGCCGCCAGCTTCGCCAGCGCCTGTCTGATCGCTTGTGCCGCGGTGACCACCGGTAGCATGCACGCCGCCGCCGCCGCCGCCGTCAGTTCATCCTCTCGCTGCGCGCCGACGATATACGATGACCCAGTGCAGCCAAAGCCGAACGCCGCAAGTCGCATTGGTCCGTAGCTCTTGATAGAATCTGCGATGTGTGTGACGTAGTGAAGCAACCGATCTTCAACGTTCGGTGCCCCATGTACCAACCGCGTGGCATACACGCCGATCGTTGCCGGTAACAGCTCCCGCATCTCGGGTTCGACGGTCGGGTTCGCTTGTGGTACAGCAACACCGACGCGCGCCCGCGGACCATAGTCTGCGAAATTCATGCGGCAATGTTAGCCCATTTACGCCTGGAGCAACGTTCAACAGCGGCACAGGCGGAGCTGCGATTGCATGCGCTACCTCGCGCCGGGTCTTGCTACACTCCTGATGCACCGCAAGGGAGAACCGTCGAATGATTAGCCGATTTGGAGTCGCGTTCGTAACGGCGGTCTTGCTGCTGACCGGCAGCATTCACACGAAACCTGCCAAGAGTGCCGACGTGGCCGTGCCCGAAGAGCTG
Organism: Pseudomonadales bacterium; assembly: GCA_020442965.1. Taxonomy (GTDB): domain Bacteria; phylum Pseudomonadota; class Gammaproteobacteria; order Steroidobacterales; family Steroidobacteraceae; genus CADEED01. The sequence goes on along the minus strand of JAGRJB010000545.1, from coordinate 4,274 downwards.
CGGGACTGGCAGGCGTGGGTGCTCCGGGGCGAGGAGTTCCGTGCTTGTCCGTTTCTTTCGAGCCGTGATCCCGGGGACGAAAATTCGTATCGGTGCGCCTGGCCGGAAAGACTTCGCGTAGAGGTTGACGCGCGCGGCGGGCGTTTCGCGCAGCGCTGGCAGGTATTGGTGGAATCGTGGGTTGCACTACCGGGTAGTGCGCAAGTGTGGCCGCGCGATGTTCGCATCAATGGCAGTACAGCTGCCGTGGTGTTGCGCGGTGGCGTTCCGCAGGTGCGATTGCCAGCCGGTGCGTACACGCTGGTGGGGATTTTCGACTGGAGTTCGCGGCCCGAATCGCTGCCGCTTCCGGCCCAGTCTGCGTTGGTCGATCTGGTGGTCGACGGCCAGACGGTGACACAACCAGAGCGTCCCGGCGGAGCTCTGTGGTTAGGCAAGCGCAAGAGCGCGATACAGGCCGCGACCTTGAATTTGCAGGTGTTCCGCCTGGTACGAGACGAATCGCCCGTCTATCTGGCCACGAGAATTCGCCTGCAGGTGGCGGGCGATGCTCGCGAAGAAAGTCTCGGTCGTGTGTTACCGGAAGGCTTCGTGCCGCTGGCGCTCACCGGCGAGTTGCCCGCGCAACTCGCACCGAATGGGGAGTTGCGTGTGCAGTTGCGGCCGGGTGCTTATGAGCTCGAACTCACGGCGCGTGGCGCGGATGTGGCAAAGGACCTGCGTCGCCCAGCGGTCAAAGGCCCGTGGCCGCGCGAGGAGATCTGGAGCTTCGCCAGCGATGATCGTTTGCGAGTGATTGCGCTGGAAGGTGCCGAGGCAATCGACCCCACCCAGGCAAACGTTCCTAACGATTGGCGTTTGTTGCCGGCTTATCGAATGATGCCGGACACTACCTTGCGCGTCGATGAGCGCAGTCGGGGTCTGGCGAACGCGGATGGCAACAAGCTCGCGCTCAACCGCTCACTGTGGCTGGACTTTGATCACCATGGATTCACGGCGGTCGATAACATCAATGGCACACTGCGACGCGATTGGCGGCTCGATATGCAGGCACCTTACAAACTCGAGAGTGCACGGCTCGGCGGCGAGCCGCTCCTGATCACGGAAAGTGACGAGGCCGGCAAGCGAGGTGTGGAACTACGGGTACCGGATTTGCAGATCACGACGACGGCGCGCACGGAGACCGCTCGCGGGGCACTCGCGGCGACCGGCTGGCTGCAGCGCTTCGATAGCGTGACCGGACAGCTGAATCTGCCACCCGGCCATCTGTTGCTGGCCGCACCGGGTGCGGACTATGCACGCGGCTCCTGGATCGAGCGCTGGGGTCTGTGGAGCGTCTTCGGCGTAATCGTCGTCATCGTGTTCGTACGCTGGGCGGCGGGGTGGATTGTCGCGGCGATTGCGCTGTTGGCATTCGCGCTCACTTACCAGGAGGCACCGATGTTCATCTGGTTGTGGGCCAATGTGTTAGCCGCATTCGCGGTCGCGCGCGCTGCACCAGAAGGTCGCTTCCGTCGGCTAGCCGGGTATTACCGAACCGCAAGTTTTGCAGTGCTGGGACTCGCCTTGCTGCCGTTCCTCTGGAGCCAGTTGCGCCTCGCAATTCATCCGCAGTTGGAGTTGTCGGGCGGATTGACGAGTTTCGTCGCCGCTTCCCGCGACACACAGATGGGTGGGGACGTGGCGCCGTCTGCCGCGCCCGCCATGGAAGCACCAGCGATCGTGGAGGAAGCGGCGGTCGAGAGCGACGTCGGCCGCGCGGCAGACAAAGCCCAGAACAGCATCACCAGTATTGAAAGCCGCCGGCTGAGGGATGATCCAGCTAACAGGTCCAAGTATGGCTCCAGCCTGCAGAGCTATGCCCCCGACACGGTGCGGCAGGCGGGACGCGGCATTCCCGCGTGGCACTATCGTTCATATAGTTATGGCTGGTCCGGTCCGGTGGAGCCAGATCAGACCGTGCGCTTTGTCTACTTGGGTCCGGCTTTGCTATTTTTCTGGCGGGTGATCGGCGTATTGGCGCTCGCTGCGCTGTTCTTTGCGCTGGCGCGCCTGAGCTTCGGCTCCAAATTGAACTGGCGATCGCGCAGGGAGAGTGCGCCGCCATCTGCGGCAGCATGGCTGGCATTCGTTCTGATCGCATGGGGATCCATCGGGCCGGTCGCGTTCGCCACTGCAACTCCGGATATCGCGCTCCTGAACGACCTCAAAGCGCGTTTGATCGAGCCCCCGAAGTGCCATCCAACCTGCGCGGACATTGCGGCCGCAGTCGTTAGCGTACAGGGCGATCGCTTGGACGTGACATTGCAGGCAAGTGCACTCACGTCGCTTGCAATTGCGGTACCGTACGCGGCCGACCGCTGGCAGCTCGACGGCGTTACCGTAGACGGCCGTGCGGCAATGGCGATGACACGCGAAGGGGACGGTTCGGTTTGGGTGCCGTTGTCGGCAGGCGCGCACACCCTCAGGTTGAGTGGTCGCCTTGCGGCCGCACAATCGATTCAGCTGGTGTTTCCGCAACAACCGCGTGCGATCGACGTGCGCGCGCAGAGCTGGGCGGTTGCGGGTGTCACAGACTCGCGCATGATTTCCGGTTCACTCGAGCTCACGCGCGAACGCAGTGGCGAAGCGCAGAGCGGTAAAGAGTTGCTCGAGGCGGCTACCGAGTTCCCGACATTCGTTCGAGTCGAGCGTAACTTTGCACTCGGGACCGACTGGCGCATTGCAACCACCGTCTCACGAATTGCCCCCGCGCGAACGGCCATCACCGTCGAAGTGCCGCTGATCGCCGGCGAGTCGGTTCTGACGGAACGCTTGCAAGTTGGAGAGGGGCGAAAAGTAGTCGTGGGCATGGGCGCCGGTGAGAACAATGTCGCCTGGCGCTCGGCCTTGCCAAAAAGTGAATCGTTAGTGCTGGAAGTGTCACCCGGTGCGGCACGAACAGAGGTGTGGAACTTCAGTGTGAGCCCTGAGTGGCGAGCGGAATTCAGCGGTCTCCCCGCGGTTCTACCTGACAATTTCAACGGCGGTGGGTGGATCTTTCAGTTCTATCCGCGCGCCGGCGAGAAATTGCAGGTTGCGCTATCACGTCCCATCCCCGCGGCGGGCGCAACGCTGGCGATCGACTCGGTCACGCAGCAGCGAACGATCGGCAAACGGTCGTCAGACTACTCGTTGAATTTGCGCTACCGCAGTACGCAGGGGGGGCGGCACACGATCCAGTTGCCGGCGGACGCACGGGTCACCGCGGTGCAAGTGGACGGACAGGCGCAGCAATTGCGACCCGAGAAGCAGGGCGAGCTCTCGTTACCCGTTCTGCCGGGTGAGCACGAGCTTGCGATTCAATGGCAGGATTCGCGCGGCGCTGCGCTGCGTGACAGCCCTGCGCCGGTTGATCTCAAGGCGCGGGCCAGCAATATCCAGTCGACAATTGTCACGTCCGAGGCGCGCTGGCCACTCGCTGCCTTGGGCTCCGGCATCGGCCCGGTGATACTCTATTGGAGCGAGTTGGTAGCCTTCCTGCTGGTGGCGTTGCTGCTGTCACGCTGGCGCCATTCGCCCTTGAAGTTCCACGAGTGGCTGTTGTTGGGCCTGGGCTTGTCGACCGCAAGCTGGAGTGTTTTCGTACTCGTCGCAGCGTGGTTATTCGCAATCCGCTGGCGCGAGGGGTGGGGTGAGAAGGCCCCACCGCAGTTCTTCAATCTCGTGCAGATTGGGCTCGCTGCACTCACCTTGTTCGCACTCAGCACGCTCATTTTTTCGGGCATTCGCTACGGGCTGCTGGAATCGCCCGATATGGGCGTCGCCGGCCCAGGTTCGGGTTTTGGCACGTTCACCTGGTTCAACGATCAGAGCGAGTCGGCGCTGCCACAACCCACACTCATCTCATTCCCCCTCTGGGTATATCGTACCTTGATGTTCGCTTGGGCACTGTGGATCGCCGTCGCACTGGTACGCTGGCTCAAACGTGCGTTTGCGGCGTGGACCCTGCACGGATTTTGGCGCAGCACCAGGACGCTGGTGGCGACAGCGGTGGATGGATCCGCAAGTCAGGGATGAGAGCCGATCGAGGGGTTGCCTGCTGGAATTTGGTCCGTTGAGATCGCCGCAGCCCGAGTGCGGCGCGCTCCTGGCCGTTCCAATGTCTGGCCGTGACAGCGGAGAAGAATGCGTGCCGTATTCGCGCAAGGTTCGCCGTCACGAGCGCTTCGCTCGTGACGAAGCGCGATCGGTCCGGACCTAATTCCAGCAGGCAACCCCTCGATCGGCTCTCA
>JAGRJB010000019.1 GCA_020442965.1 Pseudomonadales bacterium | reverse complement strand
TCCTGTTGGATCGCACAACCGACTTTCTATTCCCCACACGACGCGGGGATCGCATGACGCGTCAGGCGTTCTGGCACATCATCAAACGCTACGCTCGCAAGGCGCAAATCGACAAAGGCCTGTCGCCGCACACGATGCGACATGCCTTCGCCACGCACCTTCTGAACCATGGCGCCGATCTGCGTGTGGTGCAGATGTTGCTCGGCCATAGCGATCTCTCAACGACGCAAATCTATACACACGTCGCTCGCGAACGCCTCAAGGACTTGCACCAGCAGCATCATCCCCGCGGTTGACGCGGCGCTGCGGCTCGTCTGCTAGACTGCCCCCGCCTGGTTCGGCGGAAGCGCTCGAACCTTCTCTATTCGGAACGGTCCAACCAGCGCGAACCCCGACTTGGGGGTCCAGCCAATCATCGGGTGCAGTTGCCTATGGCCAAGTTTCAGTTGCTGTTCGGTCTCGCGGCCCTCGCGATCGCCTCGCTGTCGCAGGCGCAGCAAGCGGCGCCCGAGAAGACCAAGCCGGACGTTCGTGCGGCGATCGCCAAGAAGATCGACGGCGTCAAACCCGAGGACGTTCGAGCGTCGCCCGTGCCGGGCGTCTTTGAAGTTACCCGCGGTGGCGCGGTGGCGTACGTTGCGAGTGACGCGCGCTACCTGATTGCCGGCGACATGTACGACCTCGATAGCGACGACAACTTGTCCGAGGCGCGACGTCGTGGCGTCCGCAAGAAGCTCATCGGTGAGATTCCGGTGGACGAAATGATCGTATTCGCACCGAAAGATCCAAAATACACCGTCACGGTATTCACGGACATCGACTGCGGCTACTGTCAGCGATTGCATTCGCAGATCGCCGAGTACAACAAGCTTGGCATCAGTATTCGCTACTTGCTGTATCCGCGTACGGGCCCCGGCAGCGACGCTTGGGTCAAAGCGGAGAAAGTATGGTGCTCGCCAAATCGCAAGGATGCATTGACACGGTCCAAGCGCGGCGAGACGATCAAGGCGCCGAAGTGTTCCGATAGCGTGATCGCGCGCGACTACGAGTTAGGACAGAATCTGGTGCTGCGTGGTACGCCGGCGATCGTGCTCGAAAACGGCGATCTCATTCCCGGCTACCTACCGCCGGCGGGTCTTGCGGCAAAACTTCACGAGACCGTCGCACAACGCTAACAGGCTCTATTTCTCGAGCAGCTTGCGTTTGTCCGCGACGCCTTCCCATTGCTTCGCGTCCGCAGGCGCGGGCTTCATCTCGGTGATCACTGGCCATTGCTTGGCGAGATCCGCATTGATCTGCGTGAATTCCTTCTGATCCGCAGGCACCTCGTCTTCCGAGAATATCGCTTCGACGGGGCATTCCGGTTCACACAAGGTGCAGTCGATGCACTCGTCGGGATCGATCACGAGAAAATTGGGGCCTTCGTGAAAACAATCGACTGGGCATACTTCGACGCAGTCGGTGTATTTGCACTTGATGCAGGCTTCGGTGACGACGAAGGTCATTGAGCGGGTTCCTGTGAATCGACGACGGACGAGTCCGATGATTCGTGCATTTTGCCATGCGCGAGCGCGATCAGCTAAATCGCCGTTCCAACTCGACAAAATGGTGACGATCGCTGCCCGCTGCGCGGTCCTCGATGTACCGCCGAAGTGTGAATTCCGTACTCGGGAAGGCGAGGTCGTTCCACGGGATTTGCGCGAGCGTGACGAGCTTGACTTCGAGGCTCTCGGAGGTCGGTCCGAAACGGTCATGCAGCATTCGTGCGCGGAAGAATACGTGCACTTGCTGCGTGTGCGTGACATGGACGACCGAAATGAGCGACCCCACCTCGACATCGTTCATCGACTCTTCGCGAGTCTCGCGCGCGGCGGCCTGTTGCAGGGTTTCACCGTTCTCCATGAAACCAGCCGGCACCGTCCAATAGCCCAGCCGCGGCTCGATTGCCCGCTTACACAAGAGAATTCGGCCCGCAAATTCCGGTACGCAACCGACCACCAGCTTGGGGTTGGTGTAGTGGATCGTGCCGCAATTGTCACAGACGTAGCGCGGCAGATTGTCGCCGGGCGGGACTTTGCGCTCGACTGGCGAGCCGCATTGACTACAGAAATTCATCCGAACTCGATACAGCGCTGCCCGCTATCGCGGCGACCAACGACCAATGCTTTGATAGTTAGTTCCCAAGCCTGAATCGCAGGCCTTTTTGCTCGCGGGGCGTAGGTACATTCCGAGGAGTCCAATTGTACCAGCTGCTGCGCCTGACCGCCTACGATAGTGACGCTATGCGACGCGTCAGGTAGGCTCCCAAGCTGTGAAAATCAACCGACTCCTGGTTGCGACCGACTTCTCGGCTGCTGGAAATCGTGCGGTACAGTCCGCCGCAGATTTCGCACGACACGAGGCCGCCGCGCTCCGTATCGTGCATGTCGTTCCTTCGCGACGACAACTGACTGGCTTCTGGCGCACCAGCACATCGGCCCTGCGTGGCGTGCAGCGCCAGGCCGCGCTGGCACTGAAAAACCTGGCTGAAACGATCGACCCGGCACGGCAGTTGGAGCTCTCGACGGGCGTGATCACGGGGCACGCGGCACAGAAGATCGTGGATGCCGCCCGGCTGTACGATGCTGACCTGCTAGCCATCGGCGCACGCGGTGAAAATGAGGCGACGAGAGGGCAACCGGGGCTTGGCGGTACGGCGAGCAAGCTCGTTTCCTCGACCCGCGATCCGCTATGGCTCGTGCGCACGCCGCCGCAACGCGAGTCGAGAACGGTCCTGGCCGCTGTCGATATGGGCGAGCTGTCACTTTCGATAGTCCGTTGGGCAGCGCACTGGGCAGCCGGCGGCAGACTGCATGTGCTGCATGCGTATGAAGTTCCTTTCGCCGCCCGGCTGGAAACCTACGGTTTCCGCACGAGCACCTTGGACGTTTACGCGGACGGCGAGCGCGACCGGTTGGATGCCGAGCTCGCTGCGCTCATCGCCGAGGTGCGTTCCAACGCCGACCCCGAGCGGATCATCGAGCGCGGCGATGCGGTGTCGCAGTTGTCCCTACAGATCGACAGATTGCATCCGGACCTGATCGTGCTCGGCAAGCACGGTGTTAGTGCTGGACGCTCGTCCAATTCGAAGTTCGGCAGCGTCTGCCGCTATGCATCGGCCGCGGCGCCGACTGATGTGCTGATCGTCCCGCGCCCGGTGGTCGCACCGCCAGCAGCGATCGCAGGTTTCGACTAATCTCGAGGTGTTGTCATGTTCAAGCGAGTTCTGATTCCGATCGACGGTTCACCCGTCGCCAGCAAAGCGGCCAAAGCAGGAGTCGCATTCGCCAAGGCGCTCGGTGCCAAGGTCGTAAGCTGTTATGTCGTGGAAGAGCTCCGACCAGCTTACCGTGCTCGCGGTATGGTCACTCAGGAGTTGATCGACGAGGTCAACCAGTCAAATCTCGATCGCGCGCAGCAATTGGTCGAGAAGCTCGGCAAAGTCGCGACCAAGGCGGGCGTTCCATTCACGCCGGTCGTTAGTACGGGGCATCGTCCGCATGAGCGTATTCTGGCTGTGGCGAAGCAGCACAAGTGCGACGTGATTTTCATGGCGACTCATGGCCGCAGTGGATTCAGCAAGCTCGTGATGGGCAGCGTTACGCAGAAGGTGCTCGCTCACGCGACTTTGCCGATTCTGATTTACCGCTGAGGTATTCACAGAGTACCCGCGCACCGTTGTGCGCGGTGTCGTGCGCGCTATAGAGCAATGTCACCGTGCGCTTGCGGCTGGCAGCGAGAATGGGAGCCCAGGCGTTCGAGTTCGCGTCCAGTTCTTTCCTGTACCGCCGCCTAAATTCTGGCCAGCGCTCTACGCGGTGTCCGAACCACTTGCGCAATTCTGTACTTGGGGCGACGTCTTTCAGCCAAGCATCCGCGTGTAGTGCTTCCTTCTTCATGCCGCGTGGCCACAGACGCTCGACAAGAATGCGCCGGCCATCGCCTCGTGCCCGCGGCTCATACGTGCGCTTGATGCGGATCATTTGCTTGGTTCAACCGCCCTGTACGAGCCCGGTCGCGTCGTGCGACCCCGAGCCCCATAGGTGCGCAGGATAGTGTCGGCGCTCACCATTGGCGGTCAGTCCGCAGGCATCGGTCCATGCGTAGCGCGGGATTGTCGCCCCAGCTCGGCCAGGAAGTTGACGGCCATGTCGAGACCCCGGCGCGCATCGTCGTCTTTTCGCAGCCGCCGCATACTGCGCCAGAGTGTGGGGGGCGCTTCCGCCCGCGCGGCGCGCGCCGACGCGTAGCGCAGGGCGTTGCCCACCGCCCAGACTCCGCCGGTCGTGTCCTCATAGAACGCCATCAGTTTTTGCACCATCGCGTCATCGGCCATCTCGACGATATCCGAAGTCGCCGCAAGCAGATCAACGATGTTGTGCAAGCGTCTGCCTTGTAAGAGAGGCGCTACTTTCGTGATCAAGTCGGACATGCCGTCGAGCGTTGCCTGGTCCTGTAGTTCTGGCGACGCTCTCAGCACGCGGTCGATCGGGTGGGCCGCTGTCATCGCAGTGGGTGTATTGTCCATCTTCGCACTCCTTCAGTTAGACCAGGCCGCGCGCGACGGACCAGTAAACGCCACGATTGAATCCTTTGCGCATCAACCCGCCAATCTTGGTAGGTGGCGTCGGCTTGACGTCGACATCGTAGTCGTACCAGAGGGGCATACCGGCCTCCATTCCCATTTGAGCGACCGCCTGTACCTTGCCGTCGTATTCCGCCACGGTCTTGCCGATTCGCATGAGCCCAGCCATGTTATTGCAGATAACGGGCGATTGGCTGTGACAACTGCCGCCCGCCTTGCTAATTGGCAAATCCACCGTGTCACCCATCACGAACACGTTGTCAAATCCTTCGAGCTGCAGCGATTGGCGATTCGTTGGTAGCCAGCCTTCGTTGTTGGAGGCTTGGGAGACGCCAGAGTTTAGAACGGCGTCCACAGCGCGTATGGGTGGCGTCTGCATGAGGATATCGAAGGGCTCTTCTTGCCCTTCCTCAGAAATCGCCACCTGCTTCTCCGGATCAACGCGCGCGAGGGTGAAACCGCGCTGGTATTTGATATCTTTCGATTCGAAGATGGCCGGCAGTACTTCGCTGGTGTCTTTTTGCAAGAACAGGCAATTGCGCAGCAGTTGTGAGACGGTGGGGTAGGTGTAGACAATTTCGATTTGGTTGCGCACGCCACGCTGTCGCAGGAACTCGTCGAGCATGAGCGTGGTTTCCATTGGCGCAATGCCGCATTGATGCGGCACATTGGGTGTTTTCGGGAACGTTACGCCGATGAATATGCGGCCCTTCTCGATCGTGGCGAGCTTTCTGTAGAGCTGCATCGCAGGATCATGCTGATAGAAATGATCGCCCGCTTCCTGGAGGCCTGCAATTCGTTCTGGGGACGGAATGCAGCCGGTAGACACGACCAGGTAGTCGTAGTCATAGGTTTTGCCGGACGACATGCGCAAACGGCTGGCGCTGAATTCAAAGCCCTCGACTTCATCCAGAACAAAGTTGATTTCGGGGCGCAGTAATGACGCCTGGGGTCGCCGCAGTTCATTCTTGTAGAACGCTCCAAAGGCCACGTACATGAATGCCGGCTTGTAGTAGTGCCAGGGGCTATTCGAAATCAGCGTGATCCGAACTTTGTCACGGCTGACTTCAGGATAGAGCTTCGCAACCAGGCTGTTTGCGGTCATGGTGCCGCCAATGCCACCACCGACTACAATGACATTTTTAACCATGTTGGATCTCCTGGGTTGTCAGACGAGCTCGACGCTCGTTGGCGATGAAAAGTTCCTGCAATGCCAGGAAGGGCAACAGTGCCGAACCATGGCGCGCTGGCATGCCTGCTGAATGCTGAAAAATCGCCAGTTCGGGCCAGATCAGGACATCTTCATCCGGCACCTCCCCAGCTAGAATCCGTTCCATCTCGTCTTGCACGGCCTGCAAGTCGTTTGCATTCATACCAACCACACGTTCAGCTGCGATCGCTGTCGTTGCCTGTCCTAGCGAACATGCCCTGACCCGGTACCCAAGAGCCCGAACCCGGCCCGCTTCGATCACCGCGTCCAATGTCAGGCGGCTGCCGCACAATCGTGGGCTTTGAACGGTGCTGGTCAGAACGTCCTCTGCCACCAAGCGTCGATCACGCCGCACTTGTGCGCTGTAGCACTTCAGCATCGCCAGAAAGTCTTGCGCATCGACAGCGATAAGCACTTACTCCTCGCACGCGGTTGTCGCAACTGGAGGCTACCTAGCAACCGTGCTCGTGACCATGCGGGTAAACCAGTAGCAAGTTGCGTGTGCGCACGACCGATCTTGAACGACACGCCGCACGCCTGGGCGATGCGCGCGCGGTGCAGCAATGAGGCGGCAGCATCTGCGCCACGTGCACTTCCGCGCCATTCGCAAGAGCGCCAATTCTGCGAAACGCCCATGCCGTGAAAAGCGTTGTCCAGACGTGGCAAACCCGCATTGAGCTCGCGCGAGCGTCCAATTAGACTGCGAAGGGCGTCCACACCGCTTGCACGCGTCGTTTTGCGCTGATCGATGGGTCGTAGGTGGCGCTCTCGCTAACAACAGAACAAGTGATTGCGGCAACCTGGCGAGAATAAGCATGAGCAAGTCAACGAAATTGCTGAGTACTGACGATACGAAGTTCGATCGCGGCGGCGAATTGCACAAGATGGACCGCTTTCAAGTGACTGATCCGAATTCGAGCCTCGATCGGGCGGATCCGGCAGCGGTGCAACGGTTTATTCAGACGGCACATTCAGTCGATCTCGCCGCCTATTTCGACGAATTGCAACCAGACGTCGCGCGACAGCAACTGCTCGCGCTGCCCTTGACGCGTCGCGTAGAGGTCTTCGGTTACCTACGGCCGGAGGTGCAAGTGGCGCTCGCCCGGCTGTTCGAGCGGAGTCAGCTGGCCGAGATCATCACTGAGATGAGCGCGGACGACCGCGCAGATTTTTTCAACGACTTGTCTCTCGAGGAGCAGCAGGCGTTATTGCGCGGCCTCGCGCAAACCGAGCGCGACGACATACGCCGCCTCGCGGCCTATGCAGAGGGCACTGCCGGCGCGATCATGACGTCGGACTACGCCGCACTCACCCCCGAACTGACTTCCCAGGACGCGATCGAAGTGCTGCGTCGCGAGGCGCCAGACACCGAGACTATCTATCGTGCTTACGTCGTCGATCCGGATCGTTGTCTCATCGGGTCGGTTCGCCTGCAGGACCTGATCCTGGCCTCAACCGACGCGAAGGTTGCGGATCTGATGGAGCGTGACCCGGTGGCTGTCACACTGCACGAGGATCAGGAGGATGTCGCCCGCAAGTTCGCCCACTATGACGTACTCGCGCTGCCGGTAGTCGACGTCGACGGCAGACTTGTCGGTATTGTCACGCACGACGATGCCCTCGATGCCCTGCAGGAGGAGACCACCGAGGACTTTCACAAGATCGGCACCGTCGGCAAGCTCACACAGGGCGTACGCGATGCCAGCATCGGCATCCTGTACCGCAAGCGCGTTCTTTGGCTCGGACTCCTGATATTCGGCAATCTCTTCTCAGGCGCCGGCATCGCCTATTTCGAGCACGTGATCGTGAGTTACGTGTCGCTCGTGTTTTTTCTGCCGCTCCTGATCGGCAGTAGCGGCAACGCCGGTTCGCAAGCGGCGACTTTGATGGTACGTGCACTCGCCACCGGCGATGTTATGCTCAAGGATTGGGGCTATCTTCTCGGGCGCGAATTGTTAGTGGCCGTCGCATTGGGCGCAACCATGGCGCTGGCGATCGCACCGATCGGGCTCGCTCGAGGCGGCCCGGCGATCGCACTGGTGGTAGCACTCACGATGTTGCTGGTAGTGCTGGCCGGCAGCGTGATCGGTATGTCGCTGCCCTTTTTGTTGAGTCGCTTCAGACTCGATCCGGCCGCAGCCAGCGCGCCACTCGTGACGACGATTGCGGATGCGATCGGGGTCATTCTGTACTTTTCAATCGCCTCGGCGTTTTTGATCACGTGATTCGAGCCCATCAGGAGCATGTCATGACTTCACTGGATTTCTCCGCTACTTTGCAGACCAAATCGGGCGACGCCCGCTACATCAGCATGGCCAAATTGGCCGCGCAGACAGGCACGGACATGGCTCGCCTGCCGCACACGGTGAAGATTCTGTTGGAGAACATTGCGCGCCGCATGGGTGATCGCGACGTTTCGCAACAGGATGTTGAATCGCTCGCGCGCTGGCCCAACGGCGCTGATGCCTCGCTCGCCTTCATGCCCGCACGCGTGCTGATGCAAGATTTCACCGGCGTTCCGGCGGT
>JAGRJB010000018.1 GCA_020442965.1 Pseudomonadales bacterium | reverse complement strand
CCAACGATACGTTGGCAATGGTCGTGTCGAGCACTTGGATGAACGTGCCTAACGCCAATGCAACAGCGGTCAATGCAAGCGGGCCGCCGCGTAGCGGCGCGGGTTCCTGCGGCGCGCGCGCCTGGTTCACGGCGGCGGCGCGGCTTCGTTGTTTTGTCCCAGGATTCGCGCAATCGTGCGCTCAGCCTGTGTCTCCGCGTCACGGACTTCTGCGCGCGTGTCTGTCGTTAGCGATGCGGGTGACATCAGTGGCCCGGTGGTGTCCCGGATGTCGATGCTCACCGTGACTGAGAGCCCGACTCGCAACGGATGGTCGCGCAGTTGCGCCGTATCGAGAGCCACGCGCACTGGGAGGCGTTGCACGATCTTGATCCAGTTGCCGGAGGCGTTCTGCGCTGGCAAGAGTGCAAACGCCGCGCCGGTGCCGGCGCCCAGGCCTGCGACCCGCCCACGATAAGTCACGCTGCTGCCGTACATGTCGGCAACGATCGTGGCAGGCTGACCGACACGCACGTCTTTGAGCTGACCTTCCTTGAAGTTCGCATCGACCCACACGCGGGTGAGCGGCACGACGGCCATCAATGGAGCGCCAGCCGGCACCTGCTGACCGATCTGCACGGCGCGTTTTGCCACCACGCCGTCGACCGGTGCTCTAAGGTGCATGTGCGAGAGGGTGATCGCGGCGTCATGCACTTTCGCGATCGCCGCCAGTACGTCTGGATTATTGGTGTCAGACGTGCCTTCTACCAGCGACAGCGCTTGTTTGCGCAGGCTCTCGGTGGCCAGCAGCGCCGCGCGGGCGGTGGTTGCGGCATCCCGCGCGTGACGGATCTCTTCGGCAGACACGGCACCGCCTTCAGCCGAGGCCTTGCGGCGTCGGTAATCTTCCTGCGCCTGCGCGAGCTGGACGCGTCCTGCGGCAATCTGCGCGCTGAATTGATCAACTTTCGAGAACTGCGCGCGCACCCGGCGTACGGTCGCCGCCAGGTCGGCTTCCGCCGCCCGCATTGCCACTTGCGCCCGCGCCGGATCGAGTTCGACGAGCACCTGGCCGCGGTGCACCGATTGGGTGTCGTCAGCGTGAATCGCGAGCACCGTCGCGGGTTCACGGCTCGTGATCGCGACAAGATCACCTGCCACATAAGCGTCGTTAGTCGTCTCGTAGAATCTGGCATCGAGGAACCAGTAGAGAGCCCAGCCCACGACGCCCGCGACCACCACGAATGCCAGTGCTGTCAGCCCGCGTCGCCGCAGCTTATTGCGCGCATGGCCCGATCCTGCAGTATCGGTGTCAGTCATTGCGGGATTTCCTGAATGGGTTGTGGCGTGCCGAGATCGAAGCCACCGCCGACGGCGGCTAACAGCGCCACCCGTCGGGACGCGACGTCGGCGCTCAGCGTGGCCGCGCGCGTCCTGGCCTGCAGCAGCGTGCTCTCGGCGTCCAACACACTGAGTTGAGTAGTGAGACCGTTGTGATAGCGAGTTTGGGCCAACTGAAAACTCTGCCGCGCGGCATCGAGCGCGACGCGCTGCTCGGACGATTGTTCGCCGAGCGCGCGCAGTTGGGTCAACGCATCGGCGGTCTGGCGTACCGCTTCGATCACGGCGCCGTTGTAGTCGACCACGGCCGCGTCGAGGGATGCTGTTGCGCCAGCGTACTGCGCGCGCAGCAGGCCAGCGTCGAAAATCGGCAGGTTGATGGCCGGTCCAACGCCGTAGGTCCGAGCGGGAGCTTCGAACATCGCGCCGAGACCGATCGCCGACCATCCCGCAAATGCGGCGAGGTTGATGTTCGGATAGAACCTTGCACGCACCACCGCGCGAGCCGATAGCGCGGCATCGATGCGCGCGCGTGCGGCCTGAACGTCGGCGCGCCGTGCCAGCAGATCGGCCGGCAGCACGCGCGGCAAAGCGATGGCGTCGGGATTCAACTGCGGTGGGGTGAACGTCGCGTAGGCCTCCGCGCCGCGGCCGATCAGCGCCGCGACTTGATGGCCAGCAAGTTCCACATCGGCATCGGCACGCACGCGATCCATGCGCGCGAGTGCGAGCAGGGCCTCGGCATTCTTCTGCGCAGCACCGCTTTCGAGGCCATTACGCACACGTGTGTTAGTCAGTGCGAGTATGTCGGCGCGTTGGGTGATCGTCTCGACGGCGAGATCGCGCAGGGTATAGGCGCGTGCGAGATCGATGTAGGCACGTGTGACGGCCGCCGACACAGCCAGTCGTGCCGCGTTGGCATCGAGCGCTGCGGCTTCGAGCGACGATCGCGCCAGCGCAACCTGCGCCGATTGTCGGCCCCAGAAATCGAGCGACCACTCGAGGTTCGCCTGAACCGTGCCGAGCCATTGCGTCGAGCCGCCATAAGGCGGTGGGATGATGTAGCTGCCGCTGAGTCGCTGGCGCTGTTCGTTCGCAGCCGCGGAAATCTGGGGGTAACTCGCCGCGTGGCTTGCAGCCAGCCCGGCCTGCGCCTGGTGCAGGCGTGCCAGTACTGCGGCCAGCGTGGGACTGCCATGCAGGGCCTGCTCGATCAGGGCGTCGAGTTGCGGGTCGCCGTAGGCCTGCCACCAGCTGTCGCTGAACGCGGCTGTCGTTGCGCCTGTCAGCCCGAGATCCTCTGGCCGCAATCGCGATTCCCTCACCGCGGTGTTCGGTACGCTCACGCATGCCGTCAGTGCGATGCTCGTCAGCCACGTCGCTGTTAGCCGAAGGACTGTTAGCCTGACACAGCGACGCAGTTTCATTTGCGCTTCCGCGCGCGATGTTTCGGCGGCGGTTGTGGCTGCGGCCGTTCCGCTGTCGAGGTCGGCTCCGCCTCCATGCGTGTCAGCAGGCGGGCGAGCAGTTCGATGAGGGTGGTCGCTTCCGCTGCCGTGAAGTTCGCGAGCATGTCGTTCCAATACTGTATGACGCGCGGCGTCAGCTCGGCGCTCGCGATCCGTCCGGCAGCGGTCAAGGTCAAATTGACGATGCGGCGGTCGTTATCGTCGCGACGTCGCAGCACCAGGCCGCGCGATTCGAGCTGATCGATCAACCGGGTGGTGGCGCCCGTGTCATGGCCCAGATGGCGGGCGATATCCGAACAGGTGCGCGCAACGCTGTCGCGCAACGACAGCAACGCGATCCAGTGCGTTAACGTGAGATCTGCATCCGCAAAGCGCGCCTGGGCTTGCGGCATCATCAGATTGTTCAGTCGGCGGATCAGATAGCCGACTGATTTGCGCGCCGTGAAGTTATTCTTTCGGTAAAAGTATTGCGCCACGATACGATCCAGAAAACTGCAGAGACAGTGTCTGCCCCGGCAGATAATTGGTCAAGCGTGTGGGATGCAACACCTCTATTGGTACACCCGAAGGCCCCGTTGGCCCGCGGATCGCGGCGCATGAGTCGGACGCTAGATCCTGGCCGACCGTGGATCAGCTCCTGAGCGGTGCGGCGGCCGCAGCAAGGCGGCTTGAGTTTCCTGGAATTTCGAACGGGACGTGACCCGTTCGGTAGCGTAGGCGGAAACTTGAGCGCTGCGACGTGACGCGCATCGCAAACCGAGAATCTGAAGTTGTGAGCGCGCCCGCCGGCCAGGCAAGGGCCGCCGGGTGGAATTCTGAGTCGCGGGACTCCCAGCCGCGACTCCGAAAGCGCCGTAAATTCGGTATTCACGGATTTGTCTTCGTTCCAGGAACTGGCACATACCTCAGATCCTACGCTCGAAACGCCGCTCGCAAGATTCGTGCGTGAGACCACTGCCGAGAAACTGGCAATCGTTCGTCGCTGGGCGTCTGACATTGACGTGAACAGCAAGTATGAGATCGACCGTTGGGTCTCCATGAGCGCTCAGTCGGATTTCTCTTTCCTGCAGGAGCTTCTGCAGAACCAGGTAGTAGACGACTTGCGACGATCGTTGACCGTATACCGGGATTCGGTCTCCGAGACGCTGCAAGCAGTCGACGTACAGCAGCGCGTCATCATCGGGAGCGGCGTGGTGTTTAGTGCCGGTATGGTCGCATGGCTGCTGCGCGGTGGTGCGTTGGCCGCCGCGTTACTGTCGTCGCTACCAGTCTGGTCGACGTTTGATCCGATCCCCGTGCTCAGTCAACGTCGCAGACACAAAAGCGAACGACAAAATTCGGATCCGGATGACGCGGGAGAAGCGGCGCTCGCCAAAGTTCTGCGCCCGGGAATACTAGTTACTTGACGCGCAAGCCGAACAGCCCAGGTTGAGCCGAAGCCTTTTGCTCGTCGGCACGCGTTCCGTCTTGCTGTACATCGCAGCGTACCCGTAGCGCCTAAGGCTGGCCGGGGTCTGGTTGGTCGGTAGTCGTTTGCGTATCGCTGTGAGCGGGCTCGCTTTTAGCGTCGGAGTCGCGCGCGCCGCGCACGGCGGTGGCGCCCGCTTTGCGTTCGTCTGTCGACGGCCCGCCGATGCTGCGCGGCAGATCCGTGCCCGCATCGCGACGGAGCCGAAGCTGTGGATCAATCGCGTGGTAGATTCGGTTGAAACGTGCCGGATTGCCGAGCACATCGAGTGTCAGGATGGCGAGATCGTCGCGCGTGATCTCGCCCCAAGTCGTCAGGTCTGGTGTCAGGTAGGCGCGCCCGGTTGCCGGCGGTTGCGGGTCGTAAGGCACGAGCCCGTGGCGGATGATGGTGTAGGGAACGCCACCGGCGATCACCGCCTGCTCCGCACGGCCTTTGTCGATTAGCCGGTCGGAGGCGGGCGCGTCGCGCAGCGCTGGCACTTCGTCGCGATTGTCGCCGGCGCCGATCGATCCATGCAGGATGAACTGGCGTACCCCGGTACGCTTGGCATTCTGTACGATCCAGCGAGCGGCGTTCTCGTAAAAGTGCTGCACGCTGTTGCTCGCGCCGCGTTGAGCGGAGGCGTCGATGGCCGCACAAAATGGTTGCGCATCGAAGGCCGCTGAGATGCTGCGCTCGTCGGCCAGGTCTCCGACAACGTAGCGTACATTGAGCCCGTCGAGCCGATCTTGCGGTGAGCTCGAGCGCCTAAAAACCGTGACCGGCTCGCCGGCCGAGGCGAGAAGTCGCGCAATCGATGCGCCTAATCGTCCGGTACCCCCGAAGAGCAGGATGCCGCGACACGCGGCCTGCTGCGAACTCTCTGGTTGGGTGTTGTCAAGCACAGCGGGGACGATCGGTGGCAACAGCATTCCGACTAACAACAAAAACAACAGTCGTCGCTTCATGAGGACTTCCTTGGGTCGACTCCGATGCGCTTGCGCAGTAGCCGCACCACCTCGTTGA
>JAGRJB010000544.1 GCA_020442965.1 Pseudomonadales bacterium | reverse complement strand
CCGGCACGTGGGTTCGAATCCCACCCTCTCCGCCAATTTTTTCTTTATTTATTAATTGGTTCTAGTATTCTGCTACTGTAATTTCGATTAAGAAAGCAAGGTGTTTGAAAAGCACCGACGGGTTACTCGTCACTGACCCATGAAGATACGCGTGCTCAGCTCCGACAGCCGGAGATCCTGGCTAACACCATTGCGGGTACGAACGAGCAAACCACGACCAACGAGCCGCTCGACTGCCGCGTGCGTTGCGGCGTAAGTTACGCCGAGCTGACGGGCAAGCGACCGCGCGTTGACCACGCGCTCTTGCGTGTAAACCAGGCAGTTAGCTTCGATCGACGGTCCGAGTAACGCTCTGGCGCGCAGCTCCGTCACCTGCAGTAGTGTGCTGAGCGCGTGGATCGACTTGTGTTGCAGTGTGGTGTCGTCGTGCCGCAGGCGCCAACGACGATAAACGGGTTTGGAGTGCTCACGCATCCACCGGCGATGTGCGGGCAGACGTTCGGCGACATCGTAGAACGCACGCGAACGACGCAGAGGCTCGCAATGCGACAAGGCCGTGTCGAATTGCGGTGCACGGCCGGCGCCTTCGGGTGCCTCGATTGCGAGCGAGAGTAGAGCGCCCAGGTACGCTCGTGTCCGCGGGGTCGCCGCACGCGTGAGCTCGCTTAAGCGGCGACCATCGATGAGATCGTGATACTGGGCCAGCCACGCGGCGACGCAGGTGATAAGTCGCTCATCTTCACTGGCGCGCATCCGCTCGGCGCGCGCCGGATGCTGCATGCGCTTGCGTAACGCCGCAAACGCCTGCGCGAGGCGTTGTTCGTCCAAACTGTCTGACATATTGATATAGCTTAAGCGACATATTGTAGAAAGGATGATCTAGTTACTCGGCCACGAGGCCGTCCGGCTGTGATCCACAACGATGAGTTCGGTGGTGATGGTGACCTGTTTGCTACGAAAAAATGCATGCTGGTAATTGCCGACGGCACCTGAAGGTAATACACTGCGAAAACGAGGTAACACTTCTATGGCAACCAATCTCACCAGCAAAGGCCAGGTCACGGTCCCAAAGACCGTACGGGATTATCTGGGTCTGAAGCCTGGCGCGCCGGTTACGTTTGAGCGACTGCCGAGCGGGGACGTGGTACTGCGACCAACGCGAGGAGGCCGCAAAGCCCGAGTGAGTCGCTTTGCGAAGTTGCGCGGTCGCGCGACGGTACGCATGAACACGGAGGCTATCCTTGCGCTAACACGCGGCAAGTAGACGCGTGATCCTCGTCGATACCAATGTGCTGCTTGATGTCGTGCAAGACGATCCGCACTGGGCGGAGTGGTCACAGGGTCAACTCGAGACCGCGAGCCTCACGGATCGGCTAG
>JAGRJB010000543.1 GCA_020442965.1 Pseudomonadales bacterium | reverse complement strand
GCATGCTGTCAGCCAATTACCAACGATCAACAGACATCCGCTCGGCAACGCCAACTTGAAGTTGCTCGGCGCAATACTCGAGCGCGCGACCGGCGAGCGCGTCGCAGACTATATGCCGAACATCTCTGGCGGCCGACCGGCGCGCCGGATGGCGAATTGTACCTTGATCGTGAGAACGGCATGCCTGGTACCTACTGCTGCCAGCGTGTGACGCCGTGCGACTGGCTGCGTCTCGGTGCGCTTCTGGCGATGGGCGGCAAGATTGGCGCGCGCGATGTCCTGCCTTCGGATTGGCTCGATCAAATGCGCACCGGGTCCGAGCTGAATCCGTACTATGGATACGGTCTCTGGCCCGGCTCACCGCCAGACGGCAAGCGTCAGTCCGCGAGTGGTGGCGCGCAGTTCGTGGGCCAGAGCGAACCGCACGCCGGAGACCAACAACCATGAGCCGATTCGACACCCAACTTTCGACGCTGTCGCGCCGGACGATGCTCACGTTTGCGATCGGCGCAGCAGCGATCGACACCGCATTCGCAGCATCCGCGCCTGCCGCGTCCGGGGAGGGAAAGCCTGTGCCGGTCAATGCGGTCGCGGTGTCGGCCCTGCAGCGCTTCATGAAGTTGCACGCGAGTGTCGCTGCAGGACGCATCCCGTGGTACTACACAGGCCGGATCTACGCCGCGCTAGGTGCCAAGGCGCCCGTGCACTTGTTCAATTTCGAAGGCACCGAGATTTACTGGGTCAAGCGCCTCGGCGCAGATGACTGGCGCGTCTCCTCGAGCACACTGACTTTCTACCGTGATCGCACGAGCGGTGCGTATCTCGATACGTTCGATAATCCTCTCACCGGCCGCTCGATTCCCGTACGGCCGAACGTGCTGCGAGACAAAGCCTCGTTCGGCACCCACATCTCCGAATCGGGTTACGAAATCTCGTCGGGAAATTTACTGCCCTGGCAGCTGGAGGTGCAGGCTATCGGCGGCACTGTCTGGCTAACAACCAGTCGATATCTGGCTGGCGCGCCGCAACCCTGGATCGAGATCCAGTCGATGCTCGGGCCGGAAAAAGAGGTGAACGACCCGCGAGTCGCGAGCGTCAAATCTACCTTTGCGTCGACCTATCTCGCGCCGTGGCTTGCCTGGCTCGGCATGGGCGAGACGACCGGTCATCTGGTTTGGCACGCAGCCGGCTGCAAGCTGATCGATA
>JAGRJB010000542.1 GCA_020442965.1 Pseudomonadales bacterium | reverse complement strand
AATATCTTCGATTCGACCTCCGGCCGCGCACCGCCGTACAAGCCCCGCGACCACGGAATCATCTGCGCCTGCACGAAGCAGGTATGCGGGCGTGCCACGAGCTAGAACCGGTATTTGAGCGACAGGCCCCAGGTGCGGCCCGGCGCCGGATAACCGAGCGCATGACCCACCGCGAACGGGTCGGTGATGACCGTGCCCTGTCCGGGTACCGCTACGCCGGGCGGCGGCAAGGAGGCCGACGTGAACTGCACGATGTTGTGGAAGTACTCTTCGTCCGAAAGATTCTTGCCGTAAAGCGAGACTTCGAGCTGGTCACGGGCATCGGTCCAACCGACGCGCGCATCGAGCAACGTGATTGCAGCCTGTTTCGCCGCGGGCGAATTCGCCGCATTGAAATAGATATCGCTCGTATGGCTGACCTGACCGAAGAACGTGAAAGTGCCGGCATTGCCCACCGGAACCGTATATTCACCAAACAGATTGCCCTTGAACTGCGGCGCGTTGTTCAAGGTATTGCCACGCGCGTCGACGACACGTGGCGAACCCAGTGGACGCGATCCGGCCGGCGTCGGCGTCACGGCAGAGACATCGGCACAGCCGGGATCATTGAGCGGCAGCACGGCCGCGGAACAAACGCCGTACGGCACGTCAAACTTGTCGTATGTCGCATCGAGATATGACATCGACAAGCCAAAGTTGAAGCGCTCGGCGGGCTGCGCCAGCAACTCGAAGTCGATGCCCTTGACCTTCGCCGTCGCGGCATTGCTGACCAGTGTCAGGCTCTGGAAGAAAGTGGTCACCTGCAGATCGCTGTAGTCATACCAGAACGCCGCTGCGTTCAATCGTAAACGACCATCCATCCAGTCAGTCTTGGCTCCAATCTCATAGCTCTTGATCGTCTCTGGATCGAACACCGGATTGTTAGGTTGGTAGTCGTTATAGCCGCCCGACTTGAATCCTTCCGTATACGATGCGTATAGCAACACATCGTCTTGCAACTTGAAGTCGATGCCGAGCTTGGGCGTGGTATCGCTCCAGCTGCGCGAATCCGTGCGGCTCTGATTCGGGCAGAGCATCGGTCCGCAAGCGGCGTAGTTGATGTTGCCGAACAACCCGAGATTCACCTCACTGGCCGGATTGGCCGCGTTGGCCAGCACGAAATTCAGTTCGTTGTAGTCGTCCTTCTTCTCGTTGCTATAGCGGACGCCGGCTGTCAGCTTGACGCGGTCCGTCAGGTTGTAGTACAGCTCACCGAAAATAGCGTATGCCTTGGTCTTGTTGGTCGCAAAGATATTGAACGAGCGCAGCGAGGGAACGCCCAGCTGGCGCACGAGACCGAGCGCACCATCTTTGTCCTCATCCAGGTAGTACCCGCCCGCGATCCATTGCAAGCGCGAGTCACCGGTCGAGGCGAGGCGCAGTTCCTGCGACAACTGCCTGGTACTAAAGATTTCGCTCGTCCGAGTGACGTTCAGTTCCGTGCCATCGGTGTTGAAGAAGAAGTCCAT
>JAGRJB010000541.1 GCA_020442965.1 Pseudomonadales bacterium | reverse complement strand
TCGGCGTCGGCGTCGGCTTCGGCCTGCAGAACATCGTGAGCAATTTCGTCTCCGGCATCATCCTGCTGACCGAACGCAGCCTGAAAGTCGGCGATTTCGTCGATCTGCAATCGGGCGTACGCGGCAAGGTCGTCGAGATCGCGATGCGCTTCACACGCGTTTCGACCAACGATCTGGTCGATATCCTCGTACCAAACTCCGAGTTCGTGAACGGTCGTGTTACTAACTGGACGTTCGACGAATTCAGTCGCCGCATCCACGTGCCGTTCGGCGTTGCGTACGGCACGGACAAGGAGCGCGTAAAGGCGGCTGGCATCGCCGCCGCCAAGCGGATCACAGGCATCATCGTCGACGACCCGCGACGAGCGCCCGACGTGTGGCTGGTTGGCTTTGGTGACAGTGCACTGAATTTCGAGCTGGTCGCGTGGGTCACGCGTGCGCTGGTCACCTCACCGGGGCGTACGGAAGCGAGAATTCTGTGGGCAATCGATGATGAAATGCGCGCAGCGAATATCGAGATTCCCTTCCCGCAGCGCGATTTGCATGTGCGGTCGGGCGCATTGCGCGTGCACGTCGATTCGCCCGACGACTCTGACAGGAAGCGCGACCGCGTCACCGACTCGGCAAGCAGTTAGCTCGAAGAGATGTCCGCGCCGGCGTGCTGCTGTCTATTCGCGGCGCGAAGATTGCGAACGGCCTTCTCCGCCTCGACGACGGCGATAATTATCAGTGCCGCTGCGAAACAGTAGCCGAGTTCCCCAGCACTGAGCGGGACGGTCTTGAACCAGCCATTCGCGATCGGCAGATAGACGATCGCGAGCTGCAGCAGCACCGTCAGCGCAACCGCGGCCAACAGATATGGATTGGACGAAAACCGTTGGACGAAGATTGACCTCGTTTCCGAGCGAATTGCGATCACGTGCCCGAGCTGCGTAAAGCACAACGTCGTGAATACAATTGTCTGCCATGCAGCCGGGTCGGCGCCGACGAACCAAGCTTCGGCGCCGAGCGCCAGGCCGGCCATCAGCAACCCGACCAGGAAGGCGTGTAGCCCGAGTCCGCGCGCAAACAAGCTCTCGTTCGGCGGACGCGGGGGTCGACGCATGACATCGGGCTCGGCCGGCTCCACTGCGAGCGCGAGGCCAGGCAAACCATCTGTGACGAGATTGATCCACAGGATGTGAATCGGCAGCAGCGGAATCGGTAGCCCGAGAAATGGTGCGAGAAATATGGTCCAGATCTCACCCGAGTTGGTCGTCAGAACGTAGCGAATGAAACGGCGGATGTTGTCGTACACACGCCGTCCTTCACGAACTGCACGTACCACCGTCGCGAAATTGTCATCGAGCAGTACCATGCTGGCTGCCTCGCGCGCGACATCTGTACCCGCGACCCCCATCGCAATGCCGATGTCGGCGCGCCGCAGGGCCGGTGCATCGTTCACCCCATCGCCCGTCATGGCGACAACTTCGCCGCGCGCTTGCAAGCAGCTGACGATGCGTAGCTTCTGCGCCGGTGCGACGCGCGCATAGACACGCACTTCTTCGACTCGCCGAGCAAACTCCGCGTCATCCATCCTGGCAAG
>JAGRJB010000540.1 GCA_020442965.1 Pseudomonadales bacterium | reverse complement strand
GTGCGCGCCGTCGACCGGCAGCACGACCCCATTGATGTACGATCCTGCATCACTCGCGAGCAGCACTACCGGACCTAACAACTCATGCAGCTCGCCAGTGCGACCGGCCGGCGAGCGCTGCGCCAGGGCTTTGCCGGCATCCGACGCGAAGAATGCGTCGTTCATCTCGGTGACAAACCACCCGGGCGCGATCGAATTGACGCGGATGCCGCTGCGACCGAGCTCGAGCGCGAGCACGCGTGTCAGTTGAATGACGGCCGCTTTGGATGCCGAGTACGACGCGTACCCGATACCGGCACCGATCCCCAGGACGGATGCGATATTGATGATACTGCCGGGTCGTTTGGCGGCGAGCAGTCGGCGTGCTGCTTCTTGCGTGACATTCCACACACCGTTGAAGTTGGTCGCCATGACATGGTCGCGCGACGCGGCCTCGGTCGTGACGAATCGACTCGGCTCGGCAACGCCCGCGTTGTTGATGAGTACATCGACGATGCCAGCGAGCGCCTCCGCGTGATCGAATGCGGCGCGAATCGAATCCTCAGCCGTGACATCGAGTGCGACGGCGTGTGCTTTGCCGCCCGCAGCGACGATGTCGCTCACGACCCGCTGCAAGCGATCGGCGCGGCGCGCGGCGGCGATCACCGTTGCTCCCGCCTGCGCGAGTCCGAGCGCCAGGACAGCGCCAATGCCGCTCGATGCACCTGTTACCAGTGCGGTGCGCCCATCGAGGCGGAAACGGTCGAGTGCTTGCATGGTTACAATAGGATCGCATGAACGAGACGGAAAAGGCACTGCGAGCCGCCTTGATCGGCGCCTGGTTACTGGAGCGCTGGGAGGTCCAGTACGCAGACGGTCATGTGACGCTGCCGTTCGGGGCCGACGCGCACGGTCTTATCATCTACTCCGCTGATGGCTGGATGAGTGCGACGATGTGCGCGGCCAGGCGCACACAGCTTGATGCGCCGACACCAAACTCGGCGAGCCTGGAGTCGCGCGCTGCGGTATTTGCTGAATATCTCGGCTACGGGGGCCACTGGTCACTGGACGGCAACACGATCGTGCATCACGTGATGCACTCACTCAATCCGATTCTGATTGGTAGCGAGCAGCGACGCGACGCGACGCTGAGTGGCGATGTGTTGTCACTCGAAGCCGCGGAGCAGACCCCGCGGCCGCGTATCCATCGGATTCGCTGGCGGCGTGCTGCGGGGCACGACTAGTAGGTGTCTGGCAGCAACCGTTGTACGAATGAACGCTTGTCTGGCGGTGCAGTGAATGCAGTGGCGCCGCCTGTCGATTTTAACGCGCCTGCCCCCGTGAGCGCCGTAGTTGGGCACACACCCGAATTGAGCCACGTGATCGCCGCCGCCGTCATGGTTTCCGCGGTATCGCCTTGTGCATGATTCAAATCGTCCCCCGCCATGCAGTAGGCATCGCCATAACGCGCATCAGGTAGCCCGTCGTAGTAGTCGCCGTCGCCGTCGCGATTGAGGTTCTGAAACGTGACGAGTCGCAGCCGTGTGTCACAACCGGACCCCAGATCGAACGCGTATTGCCCTACCGGTTTGCCGAAGGTGCGCGCGCCAACGATGGCGACGTCGGCGTAGGGCGCCAACGAGTTGATCGTCAGCTCGCTGGCGGAAGCGCTGCTCCCGGTAGTCAGAAATGCGATGCGCAACGCCGGAATCGCTTCGGCGCGACTGCGGAAATTCACACTGATCTGCTCGCTCGCCTTCGCCGGATTGAGACGGGTGCGGTATTGCAGCTGTCCAGCGCGACCGTCCGACAAGAGGTCGCCCAGCAGCTCCGCCGTGGCCACCAGGCCGCCGCCGTTGTAACGCAGGTCGATCGTGATATCACGCACGTTGTTAGCGCGAAAATTCGCGAACGCGTTGCGCAATTGCGCGTCGGCGGTCGATACGAACGTTCTCAGGTTGAGGTAGCCGAGTGGCGTCAGGCCGATGCGTGGAATGACGTGCGCAATCGACACGGGATTGAGCGAGAAGGTACGCTTGGTGACGCTGCGCTCGCCAATCGCCCCCGTCATCGTACGTACACGAAATACTCGCGTGAGCCCTGCGTCGGCGGGGCCAAACGCGGTGCTGATACCGTCGCTCCGGGCGAGCAGATCGCTCATCTGTTCGAACGTCG
>JAGRJB010000539.1 GCA_020442965.1 Pseudomonadales bacterium | reverse complement strand
GATCGAGGCTCGCGAGTTTGCCGACGATCACTTCCTGCGCTTTCGCGCGTTGCTGGCGCGGCATCGCAGTGGCGGCAAGCCGGATATTCAGCCGGTTTAGGCGGCGCGGTCGAGTTCGAAAGTTACGCTCCCGGCGGCACGCAGCCAGTCCCTACCGGCCGGCCCGTCGACGGAGCCGCAACGATTTCCGTCATCAACTCAGCAAAGCCTCGCGGTTGTAGAGCCGCCCGGCGATCCAGGCGAGCGCCACACCCAGCCCGAGCGTGCTTACGACCGAGACGACGAGCTGCAACGTCGCGATCGGCTCCGCGCGCAGGATGCTGGTGATCAGCAGATGCTGTGAGAGAAACGGTACGAGCATCAGTGCGGTCGTGGCGGTGAGTCCGAACATGCCCGCAAACACGAGCGGCAGCGTCGGCACGGCGATCACGAACGAGAGGTAGCTTTGCGCTTCGCGGTAGCTCTTGGCGAAGGCCGCTATGATCGTCAGAAACGCCGCGCCGAGCAGCGCAATAGGCGCGCAGCACGCGATCATCGTGAGCGCCGCGAGCGGGCCGAGATTGGCGCTCATGCCAAAGCGCTCGAGACCGATGAACTGCACCGCGACCGCGAAAGCCGCAACGGTGAGTATCAGCGACACGAGCATGTATGCCGCAGCGGCAAGGATCTTGCCGTAGATCAGGTTCGCGCGCGGAATCGGTGTCGTTAGCAGTGGTTCGAGTGAGCCACGTTCGCGTTCTCCCGCAGTCGCGTCGATGGCGAGATAAAGCCCTCCGACCAACATCGACATGATGACGAGGTAACTCAACATGCTGAGCACCAGCACCGAGCGGGTGGTGGGCGTAGAGACGTCGATGTCCTGGACGGCGAGCGGCACGCCGATCAAGGGATCGATACCGCGCACCAGCAGCCGCTGCTGCCCAATCTGCTGGCCGTACTGCATAACCAGCGTCTTGACGCGCGCCACGGCGCGCGCCTCAAACGCGCGCGACCCATCTGAGTAGACGAGCACCGGTGCGGGACGAGCGCTCGCGAGCCGCTGCCCAAAATCCTCCGGCAGCGCAATAACCACCTTCTGCCGCCGCTCGATCACCGCATTGCGCGCCGCGTCGTCGTCGAGATCGACCGTGGTGATATCCAGACCGCGCGCAGCGAGCCAGCTAACGAGATTGGGGGCGCGCTCCGCGTGGGCGATTGCGACGGGCACGG
>JAGRJB010000538.1 GCA_020442965.1 Pseudomonadales bacterium | reverse complement strand
GTGGTCGGTGGTTCGATCCCACTCGCGCCTACCAATCTCTCATAGCGGCAGGGCCTCACCCGCGACTTTCCCTTGCACGTAGTCGAGGCCGATTTCCGTCAGGCAGGCAAGCACCGTTTCATCGTCGACTTCATTGGCGATCGTTTCGAGCGACATCACGGTCGCGAGACGCTGTATCGCCTCGACCATGGCGCGATCGCTGCGCTGGCGCACGACGCCGCGCACCAGTTCGGCGTCGATTTTCAGATAGTGAACGGGTAGGTCCTTCAGATGGCCGAAGGAAGACTCCGCACCGCCCACATCGTCGAGCGCGATCCGGCAGCCGATCTGTCGCAGGCCGGCAAACAGTCGGGTCGCGAATAACGCGTTCGCAAGTGCGTTCGTTGCCTTCACTTCAAAACAGACCCGTTCGGCAGGCAAACCGCTTTCGAGTACGCGGCGGCGCAGAAATGCGAGCATCGCCGGCTCCGCCAACGAGGCAGTCGACAGCGCAATCGCAAAGATCGAATCCGCGCCAATCTGGCCACTGGTCGTTAGCGTCGACATTGCGCGCAGTGAATGGGTGACGATCCAGCGATCCAGCGTCGATAACAACTGAAACCGTTCGGCCGCTGCGATCAGCCGGTGGTTTGGAATTTCGTCGCCAGATTCGTCGTCAAGTCGCGCGCGCACAGCGAAGATTGCCCGGCAAGCCGTCCGGGGTCGCACGGCGATCAGGGGCTCGAGCGACAGGCTGACACCGTCGCTATCGAGCGCCCGCGACAAAGCGCCCATCCATCCGATCTCCTCTCGCCGTCGTCGCAGCGTCGTACTCGCGCTACGCATCACGCAGATTCGTTGCGACGGTTCGTCGCGCGCCTGCAGGCTCGCGTCGAACGCCTCCTGCAGCAGAGCGGGAGCGTCGAGCTCGCAATTGGGCACTGCGATGATGCCGATGTGCAAGCTGCGTTGCGGCACGTCGGGATCCGGGTCGGTACAGGCCAGGCCAAATTCGCGTGACAGGCCGCGGGCGCAGACCTCCGCCTGCTGCAGCGAGCTATCGTGCAGCAGCATCACAAACTCGTCGACCTGCATTCGGGCGATCGTACGATCGTTGCGTTGTTCGCCGTGCATGAGCTTGCAAAACTGCAGCAGCGGTTCGTCGTTAGCGGCAGTGCGCTGCAGTTGTCCACGCGTGCGTCTGGCGGGCGCACTGAGATACAGCAGAGCATGGTGGCGACCGTCGAGTTGCGCACTGCTGAGTGAGTCGCTGAGCGATTGCAGAAAATCGCCTCGCGCCATGAAGGCCGGCGCATCGGCATTTTGCAATAGCTGTGTACGCCACTCATCATAGGTCGGCTCGAGTACAAACAACCAACCCGAACTGCCATCGTTCTCAGCCAGCGCTTGCCACTTCACATGGATAGGCACTCGGCGACCGGAACTGTGCCGCAGGAGAACGGGAATGTCCTGCCGAATCGTCTCGGGATCGGACAGGCGCAACACGAGACCCGGCCGCTCGCCCTCGACTGAGCTGATCGGCAAGAAATCGTCGATCGGAACGCCCTGTCTGATGCTGTCGGACTGGCCGACGAGCGTGCGTGCCCGTCGGTTGGCCCATAGCAGCTCGAATCGCTGGTTCACCCTGACGACAGCGTCACGGGTCAACTGCGCCAATGCCTCAAATGGGTCGAGCGAGAGCGCGCCACCCTGATCTTGCCCGCGCCGTTCCGTCGTCGCATGAGTCAGTGCCATAATGTCAACGAACAGTCAGCACGGTAGACATGCTTCATTATTTGCTTTGCTGACGGCCTGATTGACAAAGACGGTCAACGGAACGTCAAGAATGGTGAAAGACATTGCCGTGCCGCCAGCGTGCGAAGATGCCTGGAATCGTAGGGGGGGAGCGCGAATGCGTATTGCGATGCTCGAAGACGATCCGGATCAGGCAGCTTGGCTTGAGCGGACGCTATCGCAGGCTGGTCACGCAGTGCATGGGTTTGATGCGGGACGCCGTCTGTTGAATGAGCTGCGGCGCGAGACCTACGATCTGCTGGTGCTCGACTGGGAGTTGCCGGGCCTGACAGGGCTCGACGTTCTGCACGCGGTCCGCAAGGAGCAAGCGTCAACGATCCCAGTCTTGTTTCTCACGCATCGCATTGCCGAACAAGACATCGTGCTCGCGCTCGAGGCCGGAGCAGATGACTACTTGGTCAAGCCGCCGCGCGAGCGGGAGCTACTCGCGCGCATCACTGCGCTCGGGCGGCGGACGATGACGACGGGCGTCGCAGAGGTGTTCGAGGCTGGTCCGTACCGAGTTGATGAGCAGGCACGTCGTATTACGTTGCATGACAACGAAGTGACGCTCACACAACGTGAGTTCGATCTCGCGCTGTTCTTGTTCAAGCATCTTGGGGTTCTGGTCTCGCGCTCGCACATCATGGAGACCGTCTGGGGTCGCAGTTTTGGCGCCACGACGCGCACGATCGACACACACGTCAGCAAGCTGCGCGGCGCACTGGCGATCGCCCCGGAGAACGGCCTGCGTCTGGTGCCGGTGTACGGCTATGGCTACCGCCTCGAGTTGGTCGCGGACGTGGTGGCGGAGCGTGCTCCATGAGTTGGGGCAGGTGCGGCACCCTGTTCGCGGCCATGTTGTTAGTGTCGTGTTTGCTGCCGCCAGTTCTCGCACAGGAAGCACCGACTGACGCTACCAACTCGCCGGACTTTATCTATCGTACACAGCGTGGTGATACCTTGATTGGTTTCGCACGTCGCGCGCTCATCGACCCGCGGCGATGGCCCGCGTTGCAGCGACTCAATCGCATCGCCAATCCACGGTTGATTCCGATCGGCACGGCGTTGCGAGTACCCGTGGCCTGGCTCAGGCAGAGTGCCGTTGATGTCGAAGTGATCGACGTGATCGGCAGCGTTGCGGTGGGCGGTCGAATACTGCGCGTGGGTGATCGGCTGGCGGAAGGCACGACGCTCGATACCGGCACCGCTGGTTTCGTTAGTTTGCGCACCAGCGAGGGAGCGGTAGTCGTGCTGCAGTCTGGCAGTCGAATCGTTTTGCAACGATTGCGACGGTACGATGGCGCAGGCGGGCACGATACGCGTCTGGATCTGGAGTCGGGGCGGGCCGAGTCTGACGTACCGGCCGGCAACCGCGGTCGCTTCGAAATCATCACACCCGTTGCCATCGGCGCAGTGCGCGGCACGGACTTCCGCGTCGCATTCGACGGCAGCGATCTCAGTGCGCGCACGGAAGTCGTGCGCGGCACGGTCGCCGTCGATGGACAGGGTGTGGCGCGTGCCGTCGAGATTGCGGTGCCTGCGGGATTCGGCACCCGCACCGATGCCACTGGACGCACGGCGCCGCCGGTCAGATTGCTGCCGGCCCCAGTGTTTGACGGCGCGCCCGAGCGGTTCGACCAGTCGATGGTGCGCGTTAGCGTGCGTCCGGTAGCCCTGGCCGCTGGCTATCGATTCCAGGTTGCCGCGGACGCCGATCTGCGTCAAATCGTTGCGGAGCTCGCATCGCCGACGCCGAGTGTCGAGTTCAACGGACTCGCCGATGGTCAGTATTGGTTGCGAGTACGGGCGGTCGATAGCAACGACTTGCAAGGTGTCGACAGCGTTCACCGCTTCGAGCTGCGCGCTCGACCGTTGCCACCTACGCTCGACACCCCTGGCGCGGATGCGAAACAGACTGGACCTCAGGCGCACTTTCGGTGGCTGAGTGAAGCTCCCGAG
>JAGRJB010000537.1 GCA_020442965.1 Pseudomonadales bacterium | reverse complement strand
ATGTCGCGGACGAGGTGATCGAGGCCGCGAAGAAGCCCGCGGCCTGAGTGCCGCTGCACGGCAGCTCAACCGACGATAGGCGCGGCTGCGGCGTATTGGCACGCGGCGACGGCTATGCGCCGACGCCGCTGGGCCAGGTCCACGAGCGCGATCAGTCGTCCTGCGCAATGCCGCTCGCCTGGCTGCTGCCATCGCTGTTGCTGCGCGTCGCGTCGCTCCACAGATAGCCGTCACTCCAGAGGTACCCGTTGAACCACAGGTAACCGTTCGACCACAGGTAGCCGTTCGACCAGAGATAGCCGTCGCTCCAGAGATAGCCATCGCTCCAGAGGTATCCGTCGGACCACAGGTAGCCGTTCGACCACAGATTGCCGTTGCTCCACAAGTAGCCCGCGGCCCAGTAGTTACTACCCCAGAGTTTGGCAGTGTCTTCGACCAGCATCAGCGCAGCGTTGTCCTTGCGAACCATCGTCGGTGACAACGCTTGACCTGACACCCTGCCCGACTCGCTGAGCGCCGCCTTCACGTCGAGCACGCCCGCACCGGTCGCAGTGGGGTCACCGCCGATCTTGCGCGCTGATCGCATCAGTCGCGCCTTGATGGTCGCCGGGTTCAGTGTCGGATCCGTGCTCAACATCAGCAGCGCGGTACCCGATACCATCGCTGCGGACATACTGGTGCCTGACAACTCAAGGTAGTCACCAGCGCAGCTGCCGCTGCAGCGGCGCAAACGCTCGGGCATGAACTTGCGCATGTTGGATTTCGAGCCTACGGTCGCAATCCAGCGATTGCCGGGTGCGATCAGATCAGGCTTGAGGATGTGATCCAGCATCGTCGGCCCGCGCGACGAGTAGGTAGAGACATAGTCATCGCTGTAATTCGTGCCGGTGCCCGAGTCCGTCACTGAGCCGACCGTGATGACCTGGCGGGCGTTGCCGGGACTGGT
This sequence comes from Pseudomonadales bacterium, assembly GCA_020442965.1. Lineage (GTDB taxonomy): Bacteria > Pseudomonadota > Gammaproteobacteria > Steroidobacterales > Steroidobacteraceae > CADEED01. The sequence goes on along the minus strand of JAGRJB010000537.1, from coordinate 717 downwards.
GATGGTCATGTTGCCGTTCTGGCCCAGATTCCCGGCCGACGCCACGACGACCATGCCCGCATCCCACAGGCGTTCCACCGCCAGCACCAAGGGGTCCGTCGTGTTGCTCTCGAACACACCCGAGCCGAGCGACAGGTTGACGACTTTTATATTGTTAGCCGCACCGTTGGAGAGAATCCAGTCGAGACCGGCGAGCAGATCGGCGCTGCTGCCGCGACCGCGACCGTCGAGCACACGCACGTCATGGATACGCGCACCGCGAGCGACGCCGGGGTAAGAGCCCGCCGATCCACCGTTGCCGCCGATGATGCCCGCGATATGTGTACCGTGACCGAGCATGTCATCGTGTTCACCGCGCTCGACCGTGATCTCGAGATTGTCGACCAGCAGTGCGCTGGCAGCGCCGCTCTTGGTAACTCGAAAGCGGATGCGTGTATTGGCACTGGCAAATCGGCTCAGGTCATAGCGCGCGTCATGACCTTGGCGCGCGGCGGTAAACCGGTCGAGGACCGTCCAGTTGGAGCCATCCGCCGAGGCTTCCAGGACAACCTCACCGAATGATCCCGCGTTGAGACCGACGTAGTTGTAGTCCATCGCCAGCACTGCCGCAAAGGCGTTGCTGATGTTGATGCCACGCGAGATCGAATCGTTGGGACCGCCCGCCGTATCCAGCAGAAGGCATGGCGACGTGCCTGCTGGGCAATACTTCTCGCCACC
>JAGRJB010000536.1 GCA_020442965.1 Pseudomonadales bacterium | reverse complement strand
TCGCCACTTCTCGCGACCAGCCAGGTCGCCGTGAGCGGCATGGAGCCACCGAACCACGCGCTCGTCAGGGGATAGGGGAACGACAGCGAGGTATAGCGGATGCGGGTTGGAAACGATTCCGCCAGTAGGGCCGCGCCGGGCCCACAGGTCAGCGCTGCGCCGGCGATCATGACTAACAGCAACGCCAGCATGAGAATGTGCTCGCGACCGAGATCAAATGGGCTCGTGACAGCGCGCAGGCTGGGGGCGGTTGGAAAGCCCGCCTCGCGCAGCGCGGCAATCATGGCGGGAGCGTCGAATCCCACGATTTCGCGTTTGCCGATGTTGACGACGAGATCGGCTTGCGCCAGCGGTCGATCGTTGCGATAGGAGACTCCACGCTGCGCGAAAAAATCCCGCGCTTGGGTCGCGGCGTCCGGCTTGCCGGTGGCAAATGGTGAGAACCCCGCCGGCGCGGCGTGCACGACGACCGGCGTGGCCGCATTGGACTGCGCCATCGCAGGATGCCCAATGGCCTGCAAGCCGCGATACGCTGGAATAACCACTAACGTCGACAGCAGCATGCCGGCCATGATTACCGGTTTGCGGCCGATACGGTCCGACAGCGCACCCGCGCCGACGAACATCGGGATGCCGATGAGCATCGCCAGACCCGCGAGCAGTGACGCAGTCGCAAAATCAAGTTGCAGCGCGGTCTGCATGAACACGAGGCTGTAGAACTGCGCCGTGTACCAGGTGAGCGCCATCGCGGCTGCCACGACCATCGCGCTGAGGATGCTGCGCCGATGCGCGCTGCTCAACAGGCTCTCGCTGATGGGCGCTTTGGACAAAGCGCCGCGCTCCTTTGCATGCAGGAACATAGGGGACTCACCCAGCTTCGCCCGTACATATAACGACAGCAGTAACAACAGGATCGACACCAGGAACGGAATACGCCAGCCCCAGGCGGCGAAACTGGCGTCATCCAGGGCGGCACGGCAGACGAGCACGACGCTCAGCGAGGCGATGAGTCCCATCGTGGCAGTCGTTTGAATCCACGACGTGTAGAAGCCCCGGCGATTGGCCGGACAATGCTCGGCTATGTAGATCGCCGCACCGCCGAACTCGCCGCCGAGTGCCAAACCCTGGATGAGCCGCAAGGTCACGAGCAGAACCGGTGCGCCCCAGCCAATCTGTGCGAAGCTGGGGAGCAATCCCATGCCCGCAGTCGACAATCCCATCAAAGTGATCGTGATGAGGAACGTGCGTTTGCGACCGACTCGATCGCCGAGACGTCCAAACACCAGCGCACCAATCGGGCGCACGGCAAAGCCTGCGCCGAACGTCGCGAGACTACCTAGCAGCGCCGCCGTACTGTTGCCAGGTGGAAAGAACAGTGCGCCAAAGAACGCTGCGAGGCTACCGTACAACATGAAGTCGTAGTATTCGAACACCGTCCCAAGGGAGGCAGCGACGACGACTCGTTTCATCGGTGTCGCGACGGTCGCCTGCTCAGATGTTGTTATAGTGCCGAAAGCCGCTGAATCATTGCTCCCCATGCCGCATTTTGGCACGCAATCAGCGCGCCGTGCGAGTTCGGCACGCCGCCGCTGGATAGACGCCTGTTGGATTCGGGCGCGATGACGGTCGGCACCACGTCACTCGCTCGCGCTATCTTCGAGCGGCCTCGCTGGAATCGCGTATCGACTTGAATTCCGAGCTGGCGCGCCACGCGGGCCAGCGGTGCGAATTCGCAAGCTCGAGACCGACGCGATAGAAAAGATCGACATCCTGCGCCGCGCCGCGCAGATCCCAATCCGCGCTCCACGCATCGCAAGTCTGGTGATAGCAGTTCGCCGTGTACTCGTTCACCCACGCGTCACCCGCACTGCGGCCGCCCTTGATCAGATCCTGACCGCCACCGATCGCCATCAGCAGCAGACTCGGCACACCGCGCTTGGCCAGCGAAAAGTGGTCAGCGCGGTAGTACAAGCCGCGTTCCGGTTTGGCATCGGGTGTGATCGTGCGGCCCTGCGCGGCGGCGGCGCGTGCCAGGTCGTCCTCCAACTCATTCTGTCCGGCGCCGACCAGCACCACGTCACGCGCCGGGCCGGCCGTCTGCAGGATATCGAGCGTCATGTCCGCCACCATCTTCTCTGGTTGGTAGAGCGGATGGACGCCGAAGGTCTCGGAGCCGAGCAAGCCGCTTTCCTCGGCTGTCCAGGCGGCAAACAGCAGTGTGCGTTGAGTGCGCGGTGCACGCGCGAATGCGCGCGCCAGCTCGAGCACACCGGCAATCCCCAGTGCATCGTCGTTAGCACCTGGCCGGATCCGGCGTCCCTGAGCATCGGGCGCGCCAACGCCGAACGTATCCCAGTGAGCGGCAAACAGGATGGTTTCGTCCGGGTGAGTGCTACCACGTAACTGCGCAATGACATTGCGGCTCGCTATTCTCTCGGTCTTGATCGGCATATCGATGCTGAAGCGTGCGCCGCGCAGTTCGACCGGTTTGAAGGCGGGGTCGCGCGCCCCGCGCTTGAGCCGCTGGAAATCAAGACCCACCTCCGCGAACAATGCTACCGCGGCCTCGCGCGATAACCACGCGTGCAACAGCAACGCCTGCGGCTGATCGGCGGCGCGCACGATATCGTAAGTACCGCCCACGCTGTTGGACGCGACATTCCAGCCGTAGCCAGCCGCGGCAGTCTCGTGCACGACCAGCGCTCCGATGGCGCCGCGCCGCGCTGCTTCCTCGAACTTGTAGGTCCAGCGCCCGTAGTAGGTCATG
>JAGRJB010000535.1 GCA_020442965.1 Pseudomonadales bacterium | reverse complement strand
CGCGTTCGCACCGAGCGACGAACGCTCAGCGTCAAGATACCGCGCGGTGTGTCTGCGGGGCAGCGGATCCGACTAGCGGGGCAGGGTGCCCCCGGCTTTGGCGCTGGGCCTGCCGGTGATCTGTATCTGCAAGTCGAGATCGAGCCACACTCGGTCTTCGAGTTACGCGGCCGCGATATTCATGTGAGCGTGCCGGTGGCGCCGTGGGAAGCGGCGCTCGGGCGAACAATAGAAGTCCCGACACTCGGCGGTCGCGTCGAGCTGAAGATTCCGCAAGGTGCCGCGGCGCGAAAATCGCTGCGCTTGAAGGGCCGCGGATTGCCAGGCAAACATCCCGGAGATCAATACGTCGAACTCGTCGTCACCGTTCCGAGTCCAATCGATGAACGGTCGCGCGCGCTCTACGAGCAACTCGAGCAGGCGAACTCCATCGATGTTCGCGCTCCCAGCAAGGGGCCGTAATGATGAGTACACAACATAGCTATGAAGGGGTATTGCTGGACGACGATACGACGTTCACGCTGGTCGAATTCTGTCAGCTATGCGACGTCCCCGAGACGATCATCGTCGAAATGGTGCAAGAAGGCGTGATGGAGCCGATCGGCGAAACTCCCGCAGCGTGGTCGTTTCACGGCAACTCGCTGGCGCGCGCGCGTCGCGCGGTGAGATTGATGCGCGATCTCGACCTCAATTGGGCCGGTGCGGCGCTCGTACTCGATCTGCTCGATCAGCTGGACGATCGCTCCATGAAGGCCGGGCTCCGGCGCCGACCATGACTAACAACTTAGCGGTCGTCGCCGCTCGGGATCTTGACGTGCTTGGCGAATAGCGGCCACGCGTAGCAGTAAATGTCCGGTGGTTCTCCGGTGACGCCACTGTCCTGTACAAGCCGCGTGATTCGTTGTCCGCCGTAGCGACGTTCCGGCTCCGCAATCAGTCGCGAACGTGTTCGGCTCGTCGATCTGTCTGCAGCGTTCGCGCCTTCGGGACGTGAGGGTTGCGACTGCCGGGTTGTTCGAGCTGCCATGGCGCACTCCTGTTCGCTGGAAATATCGAGCTGTGAGTTTTACCCTATGAATATAGGACCAATCTCCTACGTGTGCATCAGCAGTTGTGCTGACACGTTTGCACAGAAACTGTGTGCAACATGGCCGATGCGCAACAGTCGCAAGCGATGAACCCGCCTGTGGCAGCAAGCGCGTTGATTCCACTGGAAATAAATGTTATTCAAAACCCTACGGCCTGTTGTGTGAGTGCTCCGATTAGTTTCCCATTGGTCGATCAAGGCGTGGGTCCCGCGTCACTCGAAGCGCTTTTCTGTCGCACGCGTGCGACAACCGTTGCGCTGTGCGTACCGCTGGAAACCGAGGACTTCGTCGTTCAGTCGATGCCGGACGCGAGTCCGGCCAAGTGGCATCTGGCGCACACGTCGTGGTTTTTCGAGCAATTTCTGCTCGTGCCGCACTTGCCTGTCTATCAACGCTTCCATGACGGTTACGGGTTGCTCTTCAATTCGTACTACCAAGGCGTCGGTCGAGCGTTTACGCGTGCGCAGCGTGGTCTGTTGTCACGCCCGACTGTTGCTGATGTCATGCGCTATCGGGCGCACGTGGATGCGGCGATGGTGACGTTGTTGAACGATCCGCGGCGTGCTGCCGAGAGCACGATGCTGACCGAATTAGGCTGTCATCATGAGCAGCAACATCAGGAGTTGTTACTCACCGATATCAAGCATGCGCTGTCGATCAATCCGCTGCGGCCCGTGTATCGGTCGATACGTCAAGCGAAGCCGCGACCGGCGCGTGCGGTAAATCCGGGACCGCTACGCTTTGTGCCGTTCGACGGCGGAATCGTTTCAGTGGGCCATCAGGGTCGCGATTTCTGCTTTGACAACGAGACACCGCGGCACCAGGTGCTGTTGCAGCCGTTCGAATTGGCGCAGCGGCTCGTCACCAACGCTGAGTATCGGGATTTCGTCGCCGGCGGCGGTTATCGCGATGCGGCTAACTGGCTGTCGGACGGATGGGCAGTCGTCGAGCAAGAGAGCTGGCAGCGGCCGCTCTACTGGTCGGATGACTGCCGGACTGAATTTACATTGCTCGGCCCACGCGAGATCGACCCGGCCGCTCCCGTTTGCCACATTAGCCTGTACGAGGCGGATGCCTACGCGCGAGCCGTTGGCGCGCGGTTACCCACCGAGCACGAGTGGGAGAGCGTTGCCGAGCGAGAGACGCAAGCCGGAGCACCCGGTGGCACAGTCAGCGGCAACCTGCTGGAGGCTGACGAATTGCGTCCACTGCCGTCGGACGCGACACCCGCGGGTTCTCGAGGTGCTGGCGTCGAGCAGTTGTTCGGCGACGTGTGGGAGTGGACATCGTCCGCCTACCTCCCCTACCCCG
>JAGRJB010000534.1 GCA_020442965.1 Pseudomonadales bacterium | reverse complement strand
TGAACTCTCGGCAGTGCAGGCGCCCTCATAGGTGCGCCCAACGATGAAGCCTTGATCCGCGAACAACTCGTTCGCCAGACGCACGAGCGAGCGCGCCTCATTTGAACGCACGCTACCAGGTGCCGCGGCTTGCGCGGTGTTCACCAGCTCGCGACCGCGCGTACCCACCGTGACCTCGACGACGTACCGAATGACGCGTTGCTGGCGCGCAGCGAGTGCCGCGGTGTGAATTGTCAGTGTGCGGCCGTCGGCGGCGATCTCGGGATCCATTGCCGGCTGGTCATCGATCCTGAGCGAGCCGGCGCGAAACCGCGCTCCGACCGGCAGGACGTCACGCACTTCGACGTACTGGAACAAGCCCCGCTCGCTCGTGTTTTCGAGCGTCAGCGTGTACTGGAGGAAATCGCCGATCGCGGCAGTCGCAGCGCTGGCGGTTTTGCGCAACAGCAGCGCCGTACCACTCGGATCCAATGGGATGTCCACTGCCACAGCGGGCGGCGCATCGGCCGTAAAGTCGCGGCCAAACGAGCCGTCGCCGAGGCGAAATGGCGCGCCTGCGATGCGCTGCAAGTCGGCCACGCTACTGGATGAGGGGAATGCGTAGCCATTGGGTGGTATCACCTCAAGGCGATAATTCCCCGGTGCGACCAACGGAAATCGATAGACGCCTGCGGGCAGATCGTATTGTGTCCCGCCCGCGTCCGTCACCCGCTGTCCAGTGATCAACTCGCTCGGGTAACGACTAACGCCATCGTCACCGTACACGACGGCCGATGCGCCATCAGCCACCGAGATCAACCGTACCCGCGCACCATCGACCGGCGCACCCGATTGCGAATCGAAAACCACACCAAAAGGGTCTATGAGGGCGGTTGCATCGGCTTTGTCACTGGAATCATGAGAATCGACGTAGTACGCGGTGATGGACGAATTACGGTCAACATTCAAGGTGCAATCTGCGCTCGCTCCGGACGCTACGCGTGTTGCAACATAGCCGACGAAGACACCCGTGTCAGGTCCCGTTTCCGATAGCCGCAGCAGCTTGGCATCGCCCGTCACCCGCGCGGCGAGACTGACCTGCAGCGTTTCGATCTGCGCGCTGTCGCGATTCTGATCGGCATCCTCGATGCGAACGAACAAAGCGTCGCCCGCGTGCGCGACCGAGGCGGTGGCGAGTGGCACCGCCACGAGCGGATCGATCGAACCGACTGCCGCAACACTCGGAGGAGCAAGCGCCACGAATCCGTTGCCGAGGCGGCATGACGTCGGCCCGGCGGTGGTCGTTTGCGTGCTGCCCGCCGCGTACCGCTCGAGACTGAGCGACGCTCGTGTCGGTGCAGGCTCGACGACGAGCGTCACTTCGTTGGATGTAACAACACGCGTCTCGTTGCCGAGCTGGTAACTCACCGAGCCACTGTTGCGAACCGCTGCACCCGGTGGCGTTGTCTGAGCCTGTGCGTTGATCACAACGCCGAGCATCACCAGCAACGCCCACTTCGTGTGGTGCACCCAAGCCATGGACGTGACGAAGGCGGGGTAGTGACTCACTACCCCGCCCCGTTGGCGTCTTGCAAACCCATTGTACGGGTCGGCGGTTGAGCCGTTACCGGCCATCTTGTCCCGCCGACGCGCGGCGGCCGCAGTCATGACGTTAGCGGCATCTCATCAGTTGTTGATAGTGACGCGAAAGCGCATGGTGACTGCGTTGCCGGCACCGGTCGCAACCGTCGCGAGAGCCGGAGCGCCTACCGTCAGCACGCCCGCACCCGCCAACACGCAACCGTCCGCGTTGCTGTCGGTGCCGCCGACCTCCGCAACACAGAAGGTTGCCGGATTGGCGCCCACCTGCACCTGAACGTTCGATGCACCCGCATTGTACGTGCCGTTGGCAAATGTCGTGTTGGCCGGTACCGGATCAGTGATCACGACGCCCGTGGCCGCCGTGCCACCCGCATTCACAACCGTAACGGCGTACTCGAGAACAGCGCCGGGAATCGACTTCGG
>JAGRJB010000533.1 GCA_020442965.1 Pseudomonadales bacterium | reverse complement strand
CGCGAGAGTGACTCTGCTGTTGTTTTGCATCGCCGTTGCGCCGGTATTCATCACGCCGTACGCTTATCTTGCGCATGATATTGTTAGTGTCGAGCATCGACACCTGCACACGCTTGGAATGCGCGTGGGTGGCGGCATGGCGATTTTTCCGATTGCGCTGGCGGTGTTGCTGGCGCTGACACGCTTGCGTTCCATCCCGGCCGAGGGTCGACCGCTGCGCGCCACGCTGATCGCCTCGATGAGCTTGTTCGCAGCCGGCGGCATTATCGGCATGGCAATCGATGGCAACAACGTGAAGATTCCGGCGCACTATCACGGCTGTATCGTTGGCGTGACGCTCGCAATGATGGGACTGGTTTACTACCTACTGCCACGACTCGGCTATGGCGCACCGCGAGGATCCCTGGCGGTCCGCCAGCCCTATATCTACGGCCTGGGTCAGCTGATGCACATTGTCGGACTCGTTTGGTCCGGCGGCTACGGCGTACAACGCAAGGTCGCCGGCGCCGACCAGGTCTTGCGCAGCTCAGGGGAAGTTTGGGGTATGGGATTGATGGGTCTCGGTGGTCTGGTCGCAATCATCGGCGGATTGCTTTTCGTGCTGATTGTCTGGCGCGAGCTGCGGCGGGGTCACCGCGGATGACGCTAGGTCCGCAGAAGCTGTTGCGTGCGGGGTTCATGCGCGTCGAGGCCGTGTTCAATCGGGCTTTCGGTGACAAGCTCAATCCGTTCTACCATCTTGGCGCGCTCTCCTTCTATCTGTTCTGGTTGATCGCGGGCACCGGGCTCTATTTGTACGTATTCTTCGACACCAGCGTCGACGGTGCCTATCGTTCCGTCGAGTTGCTGACCCACAAGCAGTGGTACGCCGGTGGCGTGATTCGTAGTGTGCATCGCTATGCATCAGATGCGATGGTCGTCACAATGTTCATCCACCTCGCGCGCTACTGGGCATTCGATCGCCTGCGTGGCTTTCGAGCATTCTCGTGGATCACCGGCGTCGTACTGTTGTGGCTGGTGTTCGCCGCGGGTGCGAATGGATACATGTTGCCGTGGGACCGTCTGGCCCAGTTCGTGACCCAGGCAAGTTTCGAATGGCTCGATTCGCTGCCAGGCCTCGGCGGCACGCTGGTGCGCAACTTCATGTACGACCACAGCGTCAGCGATCGGCTGTTCTCGCTTCTGGTGTTCGTGCACATTGGTCTGCCGCTGGCGACGCTGTTGTTCATGTGGGTGCACGTCCAGCGTGTGCCCAAGGCGAGCACGCAGCCGCCGCTGCCTATCGCGATCAGTGTCGCGGTCATGCTGGTGTTGTTGGCGCTCGTGCAACCAGTGCTGAGTCAAGGAGGTCCCGCACAATTGGCAGTAGCGCCGACCGGCCTGTCGCTCGACTGGTTCCTGCTGGCACTCTATCCGCTGGTGTACGCATGGCAGACCGTCGCCGTTTGGGCGCTGGTTCTGGGCTTGAGCATGTTACTAACGATAGCGCCTTGGTTGCCGCCGCGACGCCGAGGCGACATCGCGGGGCACCAACTAACAATGCACCCGGGCGCCGTCGCCGTGGCTGCGCGAAGTGGCGAAACCTTGCTCGAGGCCGGACTGCGTGCCGAGCTGGCACTACCCTACGAGTGTCGCGCGGGCGGTTGTGGCGTCTGCGTCTGCACCGTGTTGAACGGGCGCGTCGATCATGGCAACTATCAACCGGCTGTATTGACGGACGCCATGCGGGCGGCGGGCCAGACTCTGATGTGTTGCGCCACGGCGCTGGAGGACGTCGAACTCGAGGTCGACGTCGCCGCGCTCAAGGGCTCTGACGCGACCGCGACGCAGCGCTACCGAGGCATCGTGGAGCGGGTCGAGCGCTTGGCCGAAGACGTCTTGCGGTTGTCGATCGTGCTCGATGCGGGTGAACGCCTGGACTTCGTTGCGGGTCAGTACATCAACATTCTCCTGGACGACGGTGCCACTCGAGCGTACTCCTTCGCCAATCCGCCGCACGAAAACGCGGCGATCGAGCTGCACGTGCGTCGCGTCCCCGATGGTCGGTTCACGACGTACGCGTTCGAGAAACTGCGCGCCGGCGATACGATCGAGTTCTCGGGGCCTTTTGGACGATTCACGCTGCGCGACAGCGCGCGACCGATACTCTTCGTGGCCGGCGCAACCGGCTTCGCTCCAATCAAGAGCATCGTCGAGGATGCCTTCGCG
>JAGRJB010000532.1 GCA_020442965.1 Pseudomonadales bacterium | reverse complement strand
TGCCGCCAGGAACATGACATAGGCCGTTCAGGAAGAGTTCAGCCGCCAGAGCATTTCATGGATGCGCGCGGCCACCGCCATGGGGGCTGGCGCGCTCATGCCAGACACCTTTACTATATTGACCGAGACCCTGGCCCGTACAAACCGTCGAGGAATTGCCATACATGAAGACCATCGCCTCAGTACTCCTAGTCGCCGCCGCCAGCCTGGTATCGCAGGCCTATGCGGGCTGCACCTACCCCACCGCACCGGAGAAAATTCCCGACGGCGCCTCAGCGACGCTCGAGGAAATGACGGCCGCCAAGAGTCTGGTGGTGCAATACAACAAGGACATGGAAGGCTACCTCGCGTGCCTGAAGCTCGAAAACGACGGCAAAATTGCCGAGGCGGGCGACAAGATCACGCCTGAGCAGAAGCAGGAGCTCGCGCGCATGGAGGCGCAGAAGCACAATGCGGCAATCGATGAACTCGAGGCGGTCGCTGCCCGGTTCAATGAACAGCTGCGCGCCTACAACGCCAAGAACAAGAAATAGCAACCCACTCGATGGCACGCGGCGCTGGCGCTTGCCCGGCGCCGCGTGTTTCAGCATCATCCGTGTGATGCTGACCCCCGCCGAAGCCGAATCCTTGATCGGCCAGCATCTTGCTGCGCTGCCAATCGAATCGCTACCGCTCTCCCAGGCGGTTGGCGCAATTCTGCGCGAGAATATCTACGGGGAGCGCGATGCACCGCCGTTTGACCGGGTTGCAATGGATGGCGTTGCGGTCCGCAGCGAAGTCATTGCCCGCGGCGTGCGTCGATTGACGGTGCAAGGCATGCAGCCGGCTGGGGCGACACCCATGACTCTCGGCAGCGAGACCAACTGCATCGAAATCATGACCGGTGCCATGCTACCAAGTGGCTGTGATGCGGTGATCCCGGTCGAACAGATTTCCGTCGCTGACGGCATCGCCACACTCGCGCCTGACGTCAAAATCGAAGCGTATCGCAATGTGCATCGGCGCGGCTCCGATGCGCGGCAGGGTGCTTTGCTGCTATCGACTGGCGCCTGCTTGAACCCACCCGACATCGCGGTCGCAGCAAGTGCTGGCATGGCGCGGGTGCGCATCAGTGCTCAGCCAGCGATCGTGGTTATCTCGACCGGCGACGAACTGGTGGAACCCGGCGAGTCGATCCTCCCCTACCAAGTCCGGCGGTCAAATGTATACGGCGTGGTCGCCGCACTGAAAGCTCGCGGCTTCACGCGGGTCGCGGACGACCACGTAAACGACGACGCCGATGAGATTGAGCGGCGGCTGCGACAACATCTGGCAACGCACGACACGGTGATACTGTCGGGCGGCGTGTCGATGGGACAGCTCGATCTCGTACCGCAGGTGCTCGAGCGGCTCGGTGTGCGACAGATTGTCCACAAGATCGCTCAACGGCCCGGCAAACCGATGTGGTTTGGCGTTGCGCCGTCCGGAGCCGCCGTATTCGCGCTGCCGGGCAATCCGGTGTCCACCCTCGTGTGCCTGGGGCGATATGTCGTACCGGCCTTGAATCGTGCGATGGGCGCCTCCGAGCGCGCACCCGAGCGGCTTGCCTTGTTGCAAGCCGTCGAGACGCGCAACGCGCTGACGTTTTTTCTGCCGGTGCAACTGCAGACCGACGGCTGGGGCCGCACCTGGGCTCAGCCGCGTCCAACCAATGGTTCTGGCGATTTCACGGCCCTCGCCGGGACCGACGGTTTCGTCGAGCTGCCGCCGGGTCCGGCAGAATTGCCCAAGGGTTTCGTCGCCACTTTGTATCGCTGGTAAGCGCTGCTACTCTTGAGGTCTTGTGAAAGAGACCATCGTTTCCCTGCATTCCCGGACCGAGCGCGATTCGGCAGCGGCCCCTGGTACCCGGCCGGCAGGGGTACTCGATCAGCTCAATCGGCCCATCCACGATCTGCGGATCTCGGTGATGGATCGTTGCAACTTCCGCTGCCCCTACTGCATGCCGCGGGACACGTTTCACGACGGCTATAAATTTTTGAAGTCGACCGAGCGCCTCAGCTTTGAGGAGATCACGCGACTGTCGCGCGTGTTCGTGAGGCTCGGCGTCAAGAAACTCCGCATCACCGGCGGCGAGCCGCTGCTGCGCCCCAATCTCACCGATCTGATCGGCGACCTCAGCACGATCGCCGGACTCGAAGACCTCGCGCTAACGACCAACGGCGTACTGCTGTCGAAGTATGCGACGGAACTGGCCGCTGCCGGTCTGCAGCGGCTGACCGTGAGTCTCGACAGCCTCGACCCCGCGGTGTTCGCGCGCATGAGCGGCGGCCTGGGTGGTGTCGACGAAGTGCTCGACGGTATCGAGCATGCGCAGCGCGCTGGCCTCGCGCCGATCAAGATCAATTCGGTGATTCAGCGTAGCATCAACGATCACACCGCCCTCGATCTGCTCGAACGCTTCCGCGGCACCGGCGTCATCGTGCGCTTCATCGAGTACATGGATGTCG
>JAGRJB010000531.1 GCA_020442965.1 Pseudomonadales bacterium | reverse complement strand
ATGATCGCCATCATCGTTTTCTCGATGCGGATTGCGCGAAAATAATTTGCGTGCTCAACGGTCCAATCGCGATACGCGACGCCCGTTGGCAGTACACGGGCCACCGACGCCGCCAGCCGGGGCGCGTCGAGCGCGTTCCGGAATTGAACTTGCAAACCCACCGCGCGGGTATCATTCGGAACGACGGACGCGACGTCCGCAAGTGCCGCGATGGCGAGTACGCTATCGTGATCCTGCAGGCCCGCCTCTAACAAGCCACTCACGGTGAACTCTCGCAACTTGGGTTCGGGCGTACCATCGGCGCTCACGGCGGGTACCAGCAATGTGACCGGATCGCCAGGCCCGACGGATAGCAACTGCGCCACACCCACGCCCAGAATCACGTGATCGGACCCGGTTACAAGATCCTTGAGGCTCCCGGCCACGAGCGATTTCGACACATCGGTGACATCGCCCTCGCGCACCGGATCGATGCCGCGCAGCGTGATGGGTACCATCTCGGGCGTGTGCACAGCCAATGCTTCGAGCTCGATCACCGGCGCCACTCCGACGACACCGGGCACTGCCCGCACACGAGTTGCCACGGCGCCCCAATCGACCGACGCAGCAGGGGAATCTGCCGGTATCAAGATTCTCGCGTGCGATGACAGTGCCAGCAGCCGTTCACGTAATTCACCTTCGAAGCCATTCATGACCGACAGCACGACGATCAAAGCGGCGACGCCGAGGCACACGCCCAGGAGCGATACCAACGTGATGAAGGAAACAAAAAATTTCCGGCCGCGCGATCGTACATAGCGCAGGCCCACAAATAGCGGCAGCGGGTGAAACATTCGTTGCGGTCGTAACCGGGCTCGCGGCCACGTGGCCGGCGGCGCATTTAATCACGCGTAGCCCTCGGCCGTGGAGCCAGTGTGCGGTTGCCAGATCGATCCTGATCCGGCGCAAAACCCGGCGGTTGATCACATTTTCGACACCTCACCCGTCCTGGACCAGCGACAGAGCGCGCCAGGGGCGATTGTTTTGGCTATATTCTCTGCGGTATCTTCGGAGATTCACATGATTCATCGCCCTGCAATGCTCGCGGCCCTGATCCTGGCAGCCGCGCCTCTTGCGGCTGAAACGCTGGCAATAGACGGCCAGGTCTCGGTGCGCGAATCGAATATCGAACGCCCGAGTCGCGGCATGACGATGCATCAGGTCGAGGCACGATTCGGTGCTCCGTCGAACCGCCGCGCTGCCGTCGGTCAGCCGCCGATCACACGCTGGGAATACGGCAACTTCACCGTCGTCTTTGAAAACGATCGCGTGTTGCACGCAGTCGTGAATCCGACGGGCTGATTGCGCCCCTGACGGGCTGCCCTTGCAGCCCACGGTGGGCGCGCTAAGCTGCGCGCCCTTGTCCAAGCCGACTCCATCACTGTTGCAGCCGCGCCAGCCGCGCGCCGGCCAGCGTATTCGCTGGAGCCAGCTCTATGGCTCGAGTTCGCGCCTCGCGCTGGCCGAGGCAATCGCAGCCGACTCGCGCTTGTGGCTGATCGTCGCGGACGATGCGCGTGCGCTCGATCCGCTGCAGGCGGAACTCGAATTCTTTCTCGATGGTCGCGCGGCGGTGCATGCGTTTCCCGATTGGGAAGTGCTTCCGTACGATAGCTTTTCACCACACGCGGACATCATTTCCGAGCGCTTGAGTACGCTCGCAGAGCTGCCGAGCCTAGCCCGCGGCGCGGTGTTAGTGGCAGCGGATACGCTAGTGCAACGCTTGCCACCACGGGGCTACGTCGACGGGCGCAGCTTCGATCTCAAGGTGGGCGAGCGACTGCCGGTCGAACCGCTGCGGCAGCGCCTGATCGAAGCGGGCTATGCGGCAGTCGGCCAGGTCACGAGTCCCGGCGAATTCGCCGTGCGCGGCGCACTCGTCGATGTGTTTCCGATGGGCGCCCGGGCACCGCTACGTCTCGATCTGTTCGATGAGGAAATCGAGACGATCCGCAGGTTCGATCCGGAAAGCCAGCGCTCGCTCGACACGCTCGCCGCGGTGCGCATGTTACCGGGCCGGGAGTTACCGCTTGACCCTGACGCTGTCAAGAACTTCCGCCGCCGGTATCGTACACGTTTTGCGGGCGATCCTAACAAAAGTCAGATCTATCGCGGTGTCAGTGACGGCGTCGCGCCACCCGGCATCGAGTTCTACCTACCGCTGTTCTTCGAATCGACCGCGTCGCTGTTCGATTATCTGCCCGAAGTGACCGTTGTCGCGGCTGATTCGGACCTCGCAGCTTCACTCGAGCGGGTATGGAGCGGCATCGTAGAACGCTACGAAGATCGTCGCCACGATCTCGAACGACCGCTGCTGGAACCACCGGAAGCGTTCATCGCGCCCGCCAAGCTATTGGACCGGTGCACACGCGCCGCGCAGGTCGAGTGGCAGAATTTCAAGATCGAAACGCCCACTGCCAACGCCACCCACGCGAGCGGCGAACTCGCGCCGCCGCAAGCGGCCATGGACGTCGTGACACAGAATTTTGCGACCGCCGCACCGCGCGATCTCAAGCTCGACTCGCGCGCTGAGCGGCCACTCGCACCACTCGAGACGTTCCTGCAGAGCTTCCAGGGCCGGGTGCTGATCGTCGCCGAGTCGCCCGGCCGGCGCGAGATCCTGCAGCAGATGCTGCGCGGCCATCGACACGAGGCCGCAGCCGTGTCGGGCTGGGGTGAATTTCTGGCGCTCGAGGCGCGACTCGCGATCACGATCGCAGCCGATATCGGGGGGCTTGTCTTGCCCGACGCCGGTATTGCGATGCTCGGCGAGTCGCAGCTGTTCGGCGTTCGCGCCCGACAGGAGCGTCGGCGCCGCAAGTCTGCGGCCGATCCGCAGGCAATCCTCCGCGACCTGATGGCGTTGGCCGCTGGCGCGCCCGTCGTGCACGAGCAATACGGTGTCGGTCGCTACGTGGGCTTGCAGGCGATGGAAGTCGCGGGACAGGCCGGCGAATTCCTGGTCATCGAGTACCAGGACGGCGATCGCGTCTATGTGCCGGTGCAATCGTTGCATCTGGTGAGTCGTTATTCCGGCGCGGCGCCAGA
>JAGRJB010000530.1 GCA_020442965.1 Pseudomonadales bacterium | reverse complement strand
ACAAGGTCATCGGCACCAACCATACACTACCTACCAGGAGAGCGGCGCGCTACACAGGCGGTCTGTGGGTGGGCAAGTTCATCAAGACCTGTACGTATCAGCGCATAACACCCGCCGCATCGCTGATGGTCGGCGAATATTGCTCACGCCTGTGTGCACTCGAGGGTTTCATGGGTCACAAGGAACAAGCTGACATCCGCGTGCGCCGCTATGGCGAGCCGCCAATGCACACTAGTTAGTGCCGGGATTGGAACAAACGACGGAGTCCGCGCTGAACTCCTCAGTCCGCGCCGGCGCTGTCCCGCGATCGTCGAATGTTTACGTCGCGCTGCGGGAACGGTATCTCTATGCCTGCACGCTTGAGTGCGGAGTGCAATTCTGTGTGTAGATCGCTGTGTGTACTCAGGCGATGTTCAATCTTTCCCACGAACACACGCAGCTCAAATGCGAGCGCGCTATCGCCGAAGCCGAGGAACAGCACCGACGGCACCGGCGAGGCGAGCACTTGCGGGTGCGCCTGAGCCGTATCGAGCATGATCTTACGGGCGAGCCCGACATCGCTGTCATAGGCAATACCAATTTTGATCACGAGCCGCGTCACGGTACTCGTCAATGACCAGTTCTGAACGGTACCGGTTATGAATGCCTTGTTAGGTACGAGCACTTCGAAGTTGTCCGCGTCGGTGATGGTTATCGCGCGGATCTTGATTCGACTCACTGTGCCGGTGGTATTGCCGATCGAAATCAGATCGCCAACCCTGACGGGACGCTCGAACAGAATGATGATCCCGGAAACGAAGTTGGCGACGATCTCCTGCAAACCGAAGCCCAGTCCCACGCCCAGAGCGGCGACGATCCATTGCAGTTGCGACCAATCAACCCCGATTCGACTGAACGCGATGAACAGACCCAACGCGAATATCGCATAGCGACTGATCGCGACGATCGCATAGCGCGCGCCAGCGTCCCGAGCGTATCGCTGCAACAGGACGACTTCCAGAAATCCAGGCAGGTTGCGCGCGGCGACGAAGGTCAGTGTCAAGATCAACAGACTGAGCAGTACGTGGCCGAGCGTAACCGCCTGAATCGTGTCGCCGGCCGTGGTCGTAACCACGTGCGACCAGAGCACGACGTCGTTGAAGACGTTCAGCGCCGGAAAGATACTGCTCCATATCCCCCATAGCAGCACGGTCAGTAGCAGACCCGCGGCCGCACGCAACAGAATACGCGTTTGCTGGCTGACGGCAACGACATCGATTATCGACTCCTCCTGCAATTGCGGCAGTACTTCGCCACTCGCGTCAGCCGCGGCTTTGGCAACTGCATCCGCGAACGCCTTGGCGCGGCGTGCGTCCGCCTGCTCGTATGCTGCACGCCGCCCAGCGACCGTGACTCCACGCATCCCGACATCGAACACGATAATTGTCGCGAGCAAGATCCATCCAGAGGTAAACAATCGCGCTTGCAATTCACTGGCGGTCACGAAATAACCCGCCATGGCGAGCGCCGCCAGGACAATCGGTGTGGCGACAATGCCCCAGAACCAGATCCTGCGCGTGCGCCACGCCAACCCTTTGCGGTTCAATCCACCGGTTAGTGCACCGCCTTGCGGCCGAAACACGCGATACAGAAACAAGGTCAGCGCCAGGGAGCCCAAGACAAAACCGAAGCGTCCCATTCCTTCGATCAGCGCCAGATCCCCGGAGGTCGCTGCGATGCTAGTTAGCAATGCCGCAGGCGCGATCGCCAACGCCAACAGGCGCAGCGCACGCCCCAGTCGCCGGGTACCGGCCGGACTCCAATGGAAATGGGCAATGAACAAGCCCTCTGGCAAGCACATCGTCCGAAACAGACCCAGCATGAAAAGCACGATGGCGGTACTGATCAACCCATTGCCCCAGGCAGCGAGGCTATTCGTTGTATCGCTCGTCGCACCGAGTAGCCATCCCGCAAATCCGACCGCGAACGGTACTGGGATTGCCAGCATCAAGGTCACTAACAGCGCGGCCAATGTGACGTTGAAACGGTCGTCACGTCGGCCAACTGGTTTGGCGAGCTCGCCGAGAATCGCGAATAAGCGGCTGCGAGAGGCCAGCAATGCGCCAAGCGTCACGATGAACAATAGGACGACCAGGGGTCGCCTGATGACAGCGTTGCTCAGGCCGCGCCCGGCGCGCCACAGGTTGTCAGGCGCAAATAGCCAGTTTGCGCCGTAGGCCAAGCCGCTCAGCCAGGTCGCATCGACCGGTGTTGCACTGGGGAGCCAGAGCAAGCGCTCCCCCAGTTGTCGGCGCAACTGCACGGTGCTTTGTTGCAGCTCCGACTCGAGTGCATTGACCTGCACCAGTGCGTCGATCCGCTGTCGCTGCAGGGCCGCCAGATCGAGCAAAGCCGCACGACGACTTTCGACCAGCAGCAGCATCGCGCTCTTGTTATCAGCTGCTTCAATCCCTTGGTCCACCAGGTAGTGCTGCGCCGCGAGCGCCAGATCGTCGAGCGGACGTAACTCTTGCTCAGTCTCAAAACGAGCCAGGCGAACTTCTGTGAGTTGATCGTTCCGACTGAGGATTGCGCGCTCTAGCGTGGCCGAAACCGGCAGCGACTTTTGCAGCCCGCGTAACAGCTTTCCCTGTTCATCACCCAGACGACCAATTGAGAATATCTGTTCGGCATTGTCACGCGCTTCGGCCACTTGCTTCAATCGCACACGCAGAGCGACGTGCTCCAGTCGTGCCGCCGCCAGACTGTTAGTGATATCGGCCAGAGAACTCCGAATTGCGGCAGTCGCGGCCGCATAATTGCGCAGGGCCACCGGCCGGCCCGCCAAATCGCGAACCGCAGCCTGGGCCGCGTTCACCTTCAGGCGCGCGGAATCTTCGCGCAGTTGTTGGATGCGCTTCTCGAGCGCCGCGATGTTCAGATCAGCCTGCTGCAACTGTCGAGCGGCCAGGTCGCGCTGTGCTGCCGCGATCGCCTCACGCGTCGGCAGGCTCAGCAACTCCTGCTCGATCATGGCAATGCGCGCGCTGAGGTCCTGGCGGACCGCATCATCACGGATGTGACCCACTTCAAGCTGCAGCGCCGAGGCCCCCGCAGGCACGGCGACCTGTGTTCGAGCCAACTCGTGACGTAGCCCGACAAGTTCCAGCCGCGCTGCCGCCGGGCGCAAAACTAGCGCCCGGAGTTGCTCCGACAACACCTGGCTGCGGCTGCGTAGCGTCGCGGCCGACGCCTGCATCGAAGCCAGCTGCAATTGCAATTGCACTGAATCATCGAGGCTCGCATTGATCGGCGCCGCGGCCATCGGTGTGTCTGATTCTGCGCTGAGTTGGGCGATCGTTGTCGATGCGTCCTGTAGCTCCTTGTTGTACCGCTCAGCTGCGACGCGCGCAGCAGCGGCACTTTCCAGGCGTGCGAGCGCTGCTCGCAGTTGCTCAAGTGCCAGACTACGTTCGCCGGTCGGAATATCTGAGCGAGACTCGAGCAGCGCGATTCGTGACTGCAGCATGGCGACGTCGTCCGCATTCTGTGCCGCCACAACCTGTGCTGGTGCTAATGCTTGCGCGAGTGACAGCAGCACTGCGAATAATCCTGTCCTCGACGCACTCATACACCACCGACGCGATCCAATCAATGCAGCAGATATAGCAGCTTTTCGCAGGAATCTCTTGCCAACCACGCCGCGATCGATGGGTAAGCCCTCGAGACCCAGTGATGCTATCTCGTCGGGGCAGCACGCAGCGCCACCGCGAAGGCGGCCGCAAACCCACCGCCCAGCGTCCGCACGATGAGCGTATAGATTGCATAGTCAGCATTCTGCATCGACAGCACACCAGCGCTCCGCCCCTAACAGTCGCTTGCGATTTCACGAGCGACGCCGTCGGTGCACGGCATGATTTACGCGACATGCGCAGGAGTCCTACCACGCGTCAGTGATGCGCTCATCACCCCTCATCTGCTCGGTCGCGTGCACGCTGTGCGATTGGCAACAGTCGATCGTTAGTAAAGTGAACTTGCGCACCTGGCTACGAGACGCGCATCCACCACTGCAAGCCGCCGCGCCCCCGGCTGACGTGCACGGCCCGTCGGACTGCCCTTCGACGGGAGCACGCAATGAGTGCGGGTCGGCCAATCCGCTGGTTTCAAATGAAATTCAGTACGTGCTACTTGAAATCGCGGGCAAACCTGACGCCACGACGATGTACACACTGTCACCAAGCTTTCGAACTTTTCAGGAGAAGTGCCATGAAGCTGAACAAACTCAATCCTCTGTCAGTAGCTGCGTTAATGCCGCTCTTCATCGTCTCCGCCTGCACGCGGGCGGCTGACACAGCGCCGTCAGCACCGCCGCGCGCCGAACAGAAGGCGTTGCAACAGTTCTCGGCTGCTGGCAACACCGCCATGATGGATGTTCGCAGCGCGCGCTTTGCCATCTTCAACGGTCAACCCGACATCGCAATCAAGTTGATTGCCTCCGCGAAGGATGCCCTCGTCCGAGCAGACAAAGATGCGCCGACTTTAACCACGACAACGAAGATGATGGTAGGCGGCAAGACCATCGGGACGACCACTCAGACTGGCGACGTGAAGCGGGTTCCGTTCGATGGTCAACTCTTGCTGGCGGACAACTTCGTCGCCACTCCGGAAAAGGCCGCACACATCAGCAAGGCCAACGAACATCTAAGGAATGGCGATCACGCCAAGGCATTGGAGGAACTCCGGTTAGGCGAAATCGACGTGAACTACACGCGGTTCTGGATTCCGATCACTGCATCACAAAAACACCTTGAACAGGCGGCCAAGTTGGCCGGAGACGGCAAGTTCTACGAGGCCAACCTGGCGCTCAAAGCCATCGAGGACAGCGGCGCCAGCGTGGTCGCGCTCTACGCGGACAGCCCGCTGCTCTGCGTCAGCTTCCCCAGCAGCAAAGACCAGGTGACCGACGAGACCATCGACCGGCTCCTCGCGGCAGCGCCGAATGTCGTGTGGCTCGACCTCGGCGGAACCGCCGTGACCGACGCCGGAGCGGCGAAGCTCACCGCGTGCCAGAACCTCATGCGGCTGCACCTGGAGAACACCAAGTTAACCGACGCGTCCGTGGACGCGTTGGCGCAATTGCCGCGGCTAGAGTACCTCAACCTCTACGGCACTGCGGTTACCGATGCGGCGTTGGAATCGCTCAAGGGGCTCCCCAAGTTGCAGCGGCTCTATCTGTGGAGGACCGGCGTGACTTACGAGGCCGCCAAGAAGCTGATGGCCGA
>JAGRJB010000529.1 GCA_020442965.1 Pseudomonadales bacterium | reverse complement strand
GTTGGCAGCCAGCCCCCGCTACCAATTCTCACTGGCCGCATGCCACTGTTCCACTGCGGCTTCGCAGTCCAGCACTACCGGATATTCCGACCACAGCAGCATTCTCAGCTGCTGTGGCGATAGACTGCGAACGATCCGATGCAGTTCACCGGGAAATGCAGACCATGGGGCGACTACAGTTGAGTGAGGTGGCGCGAGCCGCGCGCGCGAAAGTGATTGGCGCCGCATTGCTGGGTCTCGCGTCACTCATGGGCCCGACCCTCGCGGCCGCGCTCGGCAGCACCCGTTTTCAGGACTGCGAGGATTGCCCGGCGATGGTGGTCATCCCGGCGGGCGCAGTGATTATTGGTGCTGGTCCGGATGCCTTTGATCGCAAGGCCAACGAGCGGCTACGAACGACAGCGACCATCGAAGTACCCTTCGCCATGGCCGAGTCAGAAGTCACGCGCGCCCAGTTCGCGGCATTCATCGCGGCGACTAAGTATCCGATGCCGCGCGGCGAGCTCGATGGTAAACCGGGGCCGATCGGCTGTAACTACTGGAACGGCCTATACGGCTATGTCGCGGCATTGAGTTGGCAGGACCCGGGATTCATTCAGCGCGACGACGAGCCAATACTGTGCGTCAGCTACGAAGACGCCGCGGCGTACGCCGCCTGGCTCACCAATCTGACAGGACGCGCCTACCGGGTGCCGTCATCGGTCGAGTTCGAATACGCCTCGCGCGCGGGCAGCGACTCGGCCTGGTACTGGGGCAACAACTCTGAAGAAGCGTGTCTGTATGCAAACGTGGGCGACAACACCCTCAAGCGCCGCTTTCCCGAACGTCAGGACTTCAATTGCAACGACGGTTTCGAGTACACCTCGCGCGTGAAGCACTTCAAGCCGAACGCCTTTGGTCTCTACGACATGGTTGGCAACGCCTGGGAGTGGACGGCGGACTGCTGGCACGACGATCTCACTGCGGCGCCGGTTGATGGCGGCGCGTGGCTCGAAGCCGGCGGCGGCAACTGTCAGCGGCGCACGCCGATGGGCGGTGGCTGGATCAGCGGGCCAGGTTGGGCGCGCGCGTCCGTGCGTTCAAACGACCCGGCGAGCTATCGCAGTTACATGCTGGGATTTCGCGTTGCCGCAGATGTTAGTCGCACTACTCACTAGGAGAACACTATGCCTCGTATCGACCCGCTTCCACTCGAGTCTTTGCCGCAAGACCTGGCCCATGCCATGCGCGACGCGGAGGCCTATATGGGCTTCGTCGCGAACGATGGTTTGCTGCTGGCGTACAAGCCGGAGTACCTGCGAGCCGCCGCGCCGTTCATGCGCGCCATCTACAAAGACGACAAGGTGGGTTTTGAGCTCAAGCGACTGATTGGCATGATGTCGAGTTGGGCGGCGGGTTGTCAGTATTGCGTCGCGCACACCGCGCATGGCGCGGCAAAGCTGGGAGTTGCCGAGGAGAAAATCGCCGCGCTGCCAGCATTCGAAACCAGCCCCTTGTTCAGTGACGCCGAGCGCGCCGCGCTGCGTGTCGCTCGTGGCGGCGGGCAAACACCGAATGGCGTAACCGACGAAGAATTCGCCGATCTGAAGCGGCACTACTCACTGGAACAAGTAGTCGAAATCGTTGGCGTGATCGCGATGTTCGGCTTTCTCAATCGCTGGAATGCGACCATGGCGACAGAGCTCGAAGCATCGCCGCTGCGGTTCGCGCGACGCACACTTGACGGTACAGGTTGGGCTCCGGGGGTGCACGCGAGCCCGCGCTAGTGTGCCGCGCTTGGGCGCCGCGGCGCGACGGTCGTACACCAGGGTTGATTGACAACAGGGAAGAATCGCCATGTATACGTATAGTAGAGCAATACGCGGTGGAATGGCGGCTGCGCTGCTGCTTTCGCTGACACTAACAACAGCAGCGCAGACTATTCCTGCTGCACGCCCGCAGGAAGCCCGAGTGGTCTGCGGCGCGCGCGGCATCGCGCGGCAGCAATGCGGTGCGGATCTGCGCGGCTACGTATTTTCCCGGTTGGTCGACGCGGCAGGCTCGCACTGCGAAATCGGCCGCAATTTCGGCTACAGCGATGCGGCTGTCTGGGTTGAACAGAACTGTGGCGGCGAGTTCTTTTTTGTCTACCGAGGCGCGCGCACTGCGGTGCCGGTCGCCGCGGGCGCAGGCAGCGCTGATCGTGCGGTCCGCTGCGAATCCCAAGATGGTCGGCCTGCCAGTTGCCCGATGGATCTCTCGACCCTTGTGCTGCGAGATATTCGCCAGCTGTCCCGCACCCAGTGTGTCGATCGGCAAAACTGGCGCTGGGACGATCGGGGGGTGTACGTTGATCAGGGCTGTCGCGCGGACTTTGTATTTGGGCCACGAACCGACAGCCAAAGCACCGCAGCAGCTGCGGCGCGTTCGGTCGCGTGTTCATCGCGAGATGGGCGTCGCGCCGATTGCCCCGCTGATCTCAGCGGTTACGCGATGCGCGGCTTTCGGCAAGTGTCCCGCAGTGCCTGTTTGGCCGGGCAGTCGTTTGGCCATACCGATCGCGGCGTGTGGGCGGGTCAAGGTTGTCGCGTCGAGCTGCAATTCGATTACGTCGGCAATCGCGGGCGCGGTTACGGCAGTGCCACGGCGCTGCCGCCGACAGTCGCCGCGCCAGGCGGGGTGTTCGGTACGAGCGCGACGCCGCTGCGTTGCGAGTCGGTCGACAACGCGCGCAATTACTGCGACGTGGCTTTCGCGGTCCGAGCCCGGGTCCGGCAGCAGTTGAGTCGCACAGCTTGCACCGAGGGCAGCACCTGGGGGCTCGATAACCGCGGGATCTGGGTCGACCGAGGGTGCCGCGCCGATTTCGAGGTATTTCACTAGGTTTGCAGCAACTTTGCGCGTTGTGCGGTGATGCCGTACAATTCGCGCCCGCGGTGGGTAGAGGGCGCGTCCCGATACTCCGTTGAGCGTGAGAAATCCCGCTCAAGTGCTTGATTA
>JAGRJB010000528.1 GCA_020442965.1 Pseudomonadales bacterium | reverse complement strand
GGGGTCTTTTTTTGGCGTAACTTTTTGACGCCCCAGGCACGCGGCGTGCCTGCGAGACAGCCGCCCCTGTGGTTGTAGGATCGCCGATGCCACGCTGGGCCGAACGAGGCGACTGCCACAAAAGCGGAGCTTATTGGGATCTCCCGTGACGCAGCTCACGCCTTGAACTCAAGCTCGCCGCCGCGCGGCCGATCTAACGGGTTCGAACGTAATTCAATTCGAGGAGTATCGATGTCGGTAGCGACGGCCGCGCGGCGCGCGCTGCCAACTGTGACAACGGTGGGTGGCGCGCTGACTATTGAGGAACTGCTGGAGGCAACCGACCTGCCCGATGCGGTCGTGCTCAATGCGCCCGATGAGTACGCTGAGCGCGACTGGCTGGTCGCGCTGCGGCGCGACCCGCGCTTCTCGCTCAAGCCGCTGTTCATCGACCGGCCCGTCGATCATGCCGGGCCGTCGCTGGCCGATGGCGATACGCACTCGACCGAAAACTTGTATCGTCAGGTGGCCGACATCGCCGAGCACTGCAGCACGCTGTCACGCGACGTCTTGGCCGACCCCGAATCCCGCCTGCTGGCATTTCTCTACACACGCCCGGGCAGACTGATCGCACCGCAGCCAGACTGGCGCTCAGAGCATCTCTATCGCTACCCGTTGCTGGATGCATTCGAGGGCAGCACTGCGAGCAGCAGCGCTGACTGGCTAACTACCTTGATACGCCGACGACTGCTCGAGCCAGTGGCGCTGATCGACCGGATCCGCGCATGCCCCGATTGCCAGGGGGGCCACTTCAGCTATATCGATCAGTGCACGAATTGCTCGAGCATCGATATCAGTGAAACGATTTTCCTGCATTGCTACTGCTGTGGGCACGTCGCGACCCAGGACTCGTACCTTTCCGGCGACGGCATGCGTTGCCCGAAGTGCCTGACACAGCTGCGCCACATCGGTGTGGACTACGATCGCGCACTCGAGACCTACCAGTGCACCAGCTGCACGACGCGCTTCGCGCAGCCGGATATTCGCGCGCGTTGTCTGCACTGTGCGAAGAGCCATGCAACGATCGATCTGCCTGAGCGACGCATCCATAGCTACCGACTCTCCACCAGCGGTGCGCTCGCTGCGCGCACCGGCAATGTCGGCGATCTGTTTTCGCTGATCGATGATCTGAACTACGCGCATCTCAGCTACTTTGAGCGCACGCTCGACTGGCAACTCGATCTGCACCGCCGCCACAAGGAACTGGAGTTTGGCGTTGTCTGCATTCGGCTCGCGAATCTGCGCGAGCTGATCGATGAGACGTCGCGGACTCGCGCGGCGCAGATCGTCGACGCCTTTGCCCTGCGACTGCGCGAGTTGATTCGCTCGACGGATCTGCTGACCCGCTCGGACGAGAAGCATTGCTGGCTGTTTCTGCCGCAAACACCGCCGTCGGGACTCGCGGTGCTACGCAGCCGGATCGAAGCGCTACCGGCACTGGTACGCGAAACCGGTGGTGCAACGCTTGAGATCGGTGTTCGCACCTTCGCCTCGAGCGAGATGGCCGACGGAAAGATGCCTGCCACCTTGCTCATGAGCGAACTACGCGGAGCGCTGCCGTGATCGGCACGGGGGAGTTGCAGGTTGCATGGCTGACACTGCAGCAGATGCTGCACGATGCCTGGCATGCCGAATGGCGCGAAGTCGCCACGCGCTTCTTCCCGTTCGTGATGCTGTTCGAGATGCCGGTGCAGGCTGCCGTGATGCTGGGTGCTTGCCGCTATTGGTGGCGCATGCGTAACAAGCGCGACGCGCCGCGGATTGCACCGCGGGTGACCTGCATCATTACTTGTTACTCCGAAGGCGATGACGTCAAGAAGACCATCGCATCGCTGACCGAGCAGCTCTATCCCGGACAGATCGACATGCTGGCCATCGTGGATGGCGCACACCGCAACAAGGCGACCGCGGATGCGGTGCGGTCGATGCACGCCGCGGTCAAGCGCCGGCCGATGCGTTCGCTGGAGTTGGTCGCCAAAACCCAACGGGGTGGCCGAGTCTCGAGCCTGAACCAGGGACTGGCGTTGGCGCGCGGCGACGTCGTTCTCGCGCTCGATGGCGACACGTCCTTCGACAACGACATGATCCGCAATGTCGTGCAACACTTTGCCGACCCGAATATCGTCGCAGTTTCCGGCAATCTGCGGGTACGCAATGCACGCAAGACGCTGGTAACGCGCCTGCAGGCGCTCGAGTACATGTTGTCGATCCACCTGAGTCGGACCGGCCTCGATCAGTTCAATGCGGTCAACAACGTGTCGGGTGCATTCGGCGTATTCCGTGCCGACTTCCTGCGCAAGATTGGTGGCTGGGACGCAGGCACGGCGGAAGATCTTGATCTAACAATACGCATCAAGAAATACTTTGGGCGCTACCCCAACCTGCGGATACGCTTTGAGCCGCGCGCTGTCGGCCATACGGACGCGCCCGAGACACTGTCGCAGTTCCTGAACCAGAGGTTGCGCTGGGATGGTGACCTCTCCTACCTCTATCTGCGCAAGTACCCCAACGCGCTCAGGCCCGGTCTGCTCGGCTGGACCAACTTCCTCGCGTTCCTCTGGACTGGGCTGTTCTTTCAGTTGGCGTTACCGTTCGTTGTACTGACCTATATGACGCTCGTATTCTGGCTCTATCCGGCGGGCCATGTAGTCGGCGTGCTGGCATTCGTCTATGCCTTCTACTGGCTGCTGACCGCCGCAATGTACGCGCAATACCTGCTGCAGCTCTCGGAGCGCAAGCGTTACGACCTGAGCTTCTGGTGGGTGACCTTCCTGTTCCCCGCATTCGCGTTCGTCACCCGAGTTTGGAACGCACTCGCCACGCTGTCCGAGATATTCACGCGATCGCATCTCGATTCAGCGATGGCACCGTGGTGGGTCCTCAAACGGACCAAGTTCTGACATGCAGGCACGCCGTTTGACACTGATGCTCTTGGTGCTCGCGCCGCAACTGACCAGTGCTGCGGGCTCCGATTCCCCGCGCACGCTGCCGGAGTTTGAGCAGACTCTGCGTGCATCGTCATGGTTCACTGATTCACGGCCGGACGCAGATCGTAAGGCGCCCAATTCGCTGCTCGCCGGCGCCAGCGCATTCGCTACCAGCGGACTCGCATCGGTCGATGAGGTAATCGATGTAGGTCGGCGCCGCTCCTATCAACAGATGTCGGTCGCCGGCGGCATACGCATTCCATTGCTCGGCAGCCGCTTCCGCCATTTCGATGGGTTGGTGGAGCGCGAACTCGCCGAGCTCGGCTATGCCGCCGAGCGCGAGCTACAGCAACGTGAGCTGCTGACCCGGCTGCGCAGGGCCTATCTTGAACTGTGGTCGGCGCGGGTACGGCGCGAGCTTGCGCTCGACTACCAACGCACGGCTCCCATGATGACGCCCGTACTGCAACGTCGGCAAGCCGCGGCGATGTTGCTGGAGTCTGATCGGCTGGAGTTCATGAGCAACTACGCGCGCGCCGCAAGCGAGAACTCGCAAGCCGAGGCTGACGAGCGCAGTGCGAGCGCGGAACTGGAGGGACTCACCGGCGCGAGTGTCGGCAGCATCGCGCGTCCCCGCGTCGAATTGCGCTGCAAAGAGCCGATGCGCATTGCGCAGGAGCTCGACACCTTGTTAGACGAGCAGCCCGAGCTGCAGGTGCTGCGCGCGCGATCCGAGTACTACGAGAATCGGTCCAGCGGGACAGCATTGCGTGCCGTTCAGTCGGATCTGCGCGTGGGAGTGAGCAGTTCCTACGAGCCGCAGGGCGGTGATCCCGGCAAGTCGGCCTTCGTGACGCTGTCGTTCGACTACGCGTTTGGCGCAGTGCAGACCGAGCGTAGCGCAGCTCGCTTGCAACTGAATCGAGCGGCCGATGCGTATCATCTGCGACGAGTACAAATCTCGAGCGAACTGCGGCGGCTGCTCGAAACCAGGCGTACGCTCGAGAGCAGCACGGTGCTCGCGGGTCTCGGCCTGGAAGCGAGCGCCGCACGACTGCGCGAGCGAGAATTGCGCGCTGCACGCCTGGCGGGCGACGTGATCGAGCAACTCCAGCAGGCTCGCTACGCCAACTATCGCGCCATGCTCGCCGAGCACCTGGCGACCCGCGCACAGATCGAGTGGCAGATTTCTCTGGCAAGTTACCTGCCGACCGATTGCGGCCAAGCGGAGCGGTCATGAAGATCGAGTTCGCGCGCGGCGCCCGCACTTCACCGGAGACGATCGGTGGACTCAAAGTACCTTATGCGCCGGCCAAGCGCGACGCTCCCCGTTGGCGCTGGTATCTGATCATCGCGGCGGTGACGAGTCCAGCGCTGTTGCTCGCCGTTGGCATGCTCGGTAGCCTGCTAACACGCAGCGCGCAGGGTTCAGTGATGCTGGATCAACTCGAGGTTCGGGCGCTCGCGGCCGGGCGGGTCGACAAGATCGCTGTGGAAGTGGGTGCCGACGTCGCAAGTGATGCCAGCCTCATCACGATACGCTCGCTGGCCGATACACGGTCGAGCCCATCGCCTGCGAGCGCAGGCACCAGGACGAATCCGAGCAGCGCAACGGCGGCAATCCTCGAGGAACTTGCGCTACGGACACGCATGCTCACGCTCGCGCATGAAAGGCGCGATGCGATTGCCGCTCTCGTGACCGACGGAGCGGCAACGGCCGCTGAACTGCGCGAAGCCGACTACGCGCTCGATCAGGCAGCTGCCGCCGAATTGCAGGTTCGTCGCAGTCTCACCGCGGCCCAGCCGACGCTTGCGCGCGCGGCCTCACCAGGTGATTCGATTGACGGTGGCGCGGTGCTCGAGCGCGCGCCCAGCGCCGGAAAGGTGCTGGATATATTCGTTACTCCCGGCGAGATAGTGCGCGCCGGCGACCCACTGCTACTCATCGGGATCAACGCGAGCCCCAAGGTTGTCGCGTATGTGCCGCCAGACTTTGCCACGCAGATCAGGGCCGGCTCGCCGGCGACGATATTTTTTGCCGACGGCACACGGGCACGGGCCAGCGTGACTGAGCCGGCACGAGTCACGCGCCGCATGCCGGCTGATCTGGTTGATAGCTTCGGCATGCGACCGATGATGGTGGTCCTGAAACTCAGCACGGCGAACCCATGGCCGCAGTCTCAGGCGATACACGGCATGCCGGTGAGCATACGCTTTCACTATCGATGGGAAGATGGCATCGCAGGACCATTGGCCGGTAGACTGCTCGATGCCTTGACGGCCGCGCCGTAACGCTCGCGTCGCTGGCGCACGGCGCGAAGCTCGGAGAGGACATGGCGCCCTGAATGACACAAGGCACTGCACGCATTGCAGCGCTAGAATGCGGTTGTTGCACGCCTGGCATCCGTGCGGTGCAAACCTGACATCGAAGTGCGCTGCTGTGCAACAATCCGCCGCCGGCTCGGCGTGCGACGCACACTGCAAGGAGAAATTGGATGACTCTAACAACCCGATTGTCCACGGTCACGGCATTGACCGCCCTGCTCCTGTCTGGCTGCGCCACAACGAGCGACACTGGCAGCC
>JAGRJB010000017.1 GCA_020442965.1 Pseudomonadales bacterium | reverse complement strand
CAAAGTACTGGCAACCCGTCTCGACCACCAGCCCGATGGCAGGCAATTCCCGAATGTCCGTCTTGGTAGCATCGATCAGATAGCCGTTCACGGCGGTGTCGAAATAGGAGTAGTAAACGACGTTGTTGACGTGACCGTAGTGGTCGTTATCCTGCCAGCGCGTCGCGATCGGCCGAAACTGCCGGAAATCGGTGCGTGACGGGGCGATTGGGCGGGTAGCGATCATCGCGAACCACCCGAGCGCAGCCCCGCGATGATTGCGCGCTGCAGTGCAGCCGCCTCGAGCCAGTCCTCGGAGTTATCGGCGCGATCCCAGATCGCGGTCTGCACGATTACCACGTAGTCGTCGAAATCCACCGTGATTCCCTGACCGAAAGCCCCGCGAGCCATGACCGCATTGTCCTCGGTCGGCCACAGCCACCAGTAGTCCTGATAACCGAATTCGGGCTTACCTTCGAGTTTGCCAGGATGCAAGAAGGGCCGCGCGGCGTCTGGGCGCGTCATTTTGCGCACCCATTTCTCGGGCACCAGTTGTTGATCACCCGCCCTGCCCCCGTTCAGGATCAACAGACCGAAGCGTCCGTAGTCGCGCAAGCTCGCATTGATGCAACAACTGCCGATCTCGAGCCCGCCGGGGCGATCAACCATCCAACTCGCGTCGTGTTCAGCACCCAGTCGTGACCAGATCTTCTTCGACAGGTAATCAGCCAGATAGTCGCCCGTGCTGCGGTGCACAATCCAGCCCATCACTTCGGGCTCCATGCTCGAGTAATAGAAGCGCGTGCCGGGTGGATGGATACGTTCTTTGAACCACGCGATCGTATCCGTGTAGCGCACGCTGCGATTCACGTTGCCTTCGATCCAGGCCTTTGCCTCGAGGCTCGGGGCGCCGGAATAATCCTCGATGAATTTGACGCCAGACGACATCTGCAACAGGTCGCGCAAGGAATTGGCACCGTAACCCGACTCGGCTAGCTCCGGCACATACCTGGTAGTGGGATCGTCGACGCTCTCGATCTTGCCGTCGGCGATCGCAAGGCCCGTCAACGTGCCGACGAAGGACTTTGCCATCGACCAGGACACGAATGGCGTCGAATCACGAGTGCCATAGCGATAAGTCTCGTAGACCACTGCACCGTCCTTGATGACGAGGTACGCCATCACCTTGTTGCGCTCGAGGTGCTCGGCCAGCGTCACGTTCTTGCCGCCCCACTGATACCGAACGCCGGACAGATCGCGCGGCGCACGCGGTAGCTCTGCCACGGGGCCGCCGCGTGCGATCTGGCGCGACGCGATGATCTGCGCGAAATGCGTGAAAGAACCCAGCCGATAGGCCGGTTGCAGCACTTCGAGCGGATTCCCGAGCGGGGCGTTTGCCGCGGTCACCGGCACGCCATCGTCAGCGTGGGCAACGACCGCCAGCCACAACGCACTAACCAGACACGCCGTCGCTGCATTTCTCATCGGTCGTCCTTCGCTCTCTGACCTGTCCACGAACATTCGCAACCATAGCCACTACGCGCTCAAGTTGCGAGCACGAGCGGCGACATCGATACTGTGTTGATGAAGACGCGAGCCGCCATTTTGACCCAGATGGGCGCTGCTGCGCCCTATGCCGTATCCAAGCCACTTGAGATCGCCGAGATCGAGCTGTCGCCTCCCGGTCCAGGCGAGGTCCTGGTGCGCATGCGCGCGGCAGGCCTCTGTCACTCCGATTTGTCCGTGATCGATGGCAATCGGCCGCGCCCGATGCCAATGGTGCTGGGACACGAAGGCGCCGGTGTCGTCGAACAGCTGGGCGAAGGCGTGCGCGCTCTTGTCGTGGGCGATCATGTGGTCACGGCTTTCGTACCGAGCTGCGGTCACTGCGAGCCCTGCGCCGCCCTGCGGCCCGCACTATGTGAACCGGGTGCTGCGAGCAATACGGCCGGCACGCTGTTGTCCGGTGCGCGCCGATTGCGCCGCCCGACCGGCGAAGTGCTCAATCATCACCTGGGCGTATCGGCGTTCGCCGAGTTGGCGACCGTCGCGGCCGAGTCGTTAGTCAAGGTCGATCGCACGCTGCCGTTCGATGAAGCAGCCGTTTTCGGCTGCGCGGTGATGACCGGCGTCGGCGCGGTCATCAACACGGCGGCGTTACCGCGCGGCAGCAGCGTCGCGGTGATCGGGCTCGGCGGCGTCGGCCTGGCCGCCTTGTTGGGCGCGCGACTCCAGGAGGCGCGTACGCTCATTGCAATCGATTTGTCGGATACCAAACTCGCACTGGCGCGCGAACTCGGTGCGACTCACACGTTCAATGCGGGGGATCCCGATTGTCTGGCGGCCGTACGCGAAACGACCCAGGGTGGCGTCGAGTTCGCCTTCGAAATGGCCGGCAGCGCCAAGGCGATGGAACTGGCTTACAAGATCACGCGCCGTGGCGGCACGACCGTGACCGCCGGTCTGTCGCATCCGAATGCGCTGTTCTCGGTGCCGCATGTCGGTATTGTCGCCGAGGAACGTACGATCAAGGGTAGTTACCTCGGTAGCGCCGTACCGCGACGCGACATTCCCCGCTTTATCGAGTGGTATCAAGCTGGCCGCCTGCCGGTCAAACGTCTCTTGTCCGAACATTTGGTACTCGCTGACATCAACGCGGCCTTCGATCGACTCGCGCAGGGTCAAGGCGTGCGCCAGATCGTCCAATTCCCCTGATCGAGACGCGTCAGGCCTGCGTGTCGCGTAAGTGCAACGCTTAAGGGCCGCTCGATTTCAGCGGCGTGAAGTGGTCATTTTCTGCTAGATTGCTCGCATGCGGTGGCTAATCCACCGCGTAATCGCTACATGAGTCCGCAGCTTGCTCCCGGGGAGATCGTCCATGTCGAATCATCGTATGTTGCGTTTTGCCATCGCATTGGCGCTGGCGCCGGTTGCCACACTCGCACAGGACAGTGCGCCCCCATCGAGCGCGTCTCAGCAAGGCGGCCTGCAGGAAATCGTCGTGACGGCCGAGCGCCGCGAAGCATCGCTGCAAAGCGTACCGATTGCGGTGACCGCGTTGAACGAAGAAGCGCTCGCCAACCGGCAAGTTTTGGAGTCGCGCGACCTGGAGCGCTTCACGCCCAGCCTCAAGATGTTGAGCAACATCACCTCGCCTACCAACCTGTCGCCGTCGTTGCGCGGATCGCTGCAGCAGGATGCGTCGCAGATCGTGGCGGAGTCGCCTTTCGGCATCTACGTCGACGACGTCTACCTCGCACGCCTCAACGGTAATAACATCACATTGGCCGACATTGAACGCGTCGAGGTATTGCGAGGTCCGCAGGGCACGTTGTACGGCCGCAATACACTGGTCGGCGCCATCAAGTTCATCTCGCGTACGCCCGGCAAGGACTCGTGGTTGAAGGGCAGCGTCGGCGTCGGTGACTTCGACCAATATCGTGGCAGCTTCAGTGCCGGCGGAATGCTCGGTGATTCCAACTGGGCAGGATCGTTCTCGGCATTGCTGACTCACAAGGACGGCACCTTCCAGAACGTCAATCCGAGCGCCAAGCGTGAACTCGGATTCGAACGCAACTGGGCCACACGCGCCAAGCTACGTTACATGGGCGTCGAGAATCTCGATGTCACGCTGTCTTTCTCGTATGCGAACTCGAAGAACGATTCGCAGCAACTAACACCTGGTATTACGCCGAATGTGCCGGCCAATCAACGCTTCACGTCGGACGATATCGTCACCGGCGTATTCACCGACCCGATGAACCCAGCGTCGTTCATTCCGCTCGGGACGTTCGAGGTCTACACACCGATCGTGCCGGGCGGCGGCCCAGGCCCAATCGAGAGTGTGCCGCGCGGCGAGACGAAACAGATCATTTCCTCGCTCAATATCTCCTATGACCTGAGATGGGGCACGTTCAAGTCGATCACTGGATTCGTCAATACCAAGGACTTCTTCAGCACGGACTTCAGCGGCAGTGGCGGCTTGATGGGTGGCAACCAGCTCGACGTCGACCAGCTGTCGGAGGAATTGCAGTTGGTCGGCACCGCACTCGACGATCGTTTGTCCTATATCGCGGGCCTGTACTTCTTCAACGAAAAGGGCTACCAGGACTTCGGCTGGCGAGCGGGCGTATTGCCGTTCTCCACGACCCGCAGCGATGCCAAGACGACATCGTATTCTGCGTTCACGCAGCTGGACTACGATCTCACCGACGCGTTGAAAGTCACTGCCGGAGTGCGCTACACGCGTGACAGGAAGGACTTCGATTTCACCTTCAACGGCTTGCTACCGCCGGTCACACCCGCGTTGGGCGTGGTCGATCTGACCAACACCTACACCCAAACCACGCCCAAAGTGGGCATCGACTGGACGGTGCCGGTCAGTGACTCCTTCGATAGCCTGCTGCTGTACGCAACCGCCGCGCAGGGCTTCAAATCGGGCGGCTACAACGGCATTGGGATTGCCGGCTTCATAGATGCCGAGACGCCCTATGGCCCAGAGACCAACTGGACCTACGAGGTGGGCATCAAGACCGACATGCTGGACAACCGGTTGCGCGTCAATGCCAACTACTTCTACGAGAAGGCCAAAGACCTGACGTTGAATGCGACTGTCGAAAACGCGCCTGGTATCTTTTCGTTCCCGGTCCAGAACGCCGGCGATGCAACGGTCCAAGGACTCGAGTTTGAAGTCACCGCGGTGGCGACGGATAACCTGACGCTGTTCATGAACGGTTCGCTGCTCGACGGCAAGTACGATCGGCTCGATCCGACGGCGGCACCCGCCCAGGCGATTACGTTGTTCAACATCGACAAACCGAGTGTACCGCAGACGCCCGACTACACGGTGACGGTCGGCTTCGACTACGGCATCGACACCGCCGTCGGTCGCGTCAAGCTGGGTGCCGACTGGTTCTTCCAGGACTCGTACATCACCGGCGCGACTAACGACTTCCAGGTGCAGCCGTACAACATCGGTAACGCGTTTGCCACCGTATCGTTCGACAAGTGGACGGCGCGAGCGACCGTCAAGAACCTCCAGAACCGGGAGATCTTCGCCACGGGCAGCCGCGGCCTGGGTGGCTTCATCCCGTTGCCACGCCGAACCTGGCTGCTGTCGCTCGAGTATTCGATGAACTAAGCGAGCGCCTTGCGTGCATCGACGATCGTATCGCGGGCCTTCGGGCCCGCTTTTTCTGTGCCGCATGCATCCCTGCGTATCAGCGAGCCATACCGCACTGCGCCCGAACCAGCTGTCGTAGTGCTTGACGCACTTGTAGCGTGGATGCAACGCGTTGGGCTGATGCACAGGAAGGTTCCCTGCGGGCGAATTTCTGTTATATCTATCATGTGTAGCGTGGGAATCCACCGCACTATCGTTACATCAGTCCGCAGACTACTCCGGGGGGAGATTATTCATGTCGACTCATCGTATGTTGCGTTTTGCCATCGCATTGGCGCTAGCGCCGGTTGCCACTTACGCGCAAGAAACTGCGCCCCAACAGACAGTGTCGCAACGAGGCGGCGGCCTGCAGGAAATCGTCGTCACGGCTGAGCGGCGCGAAGCGTCTTTGCAAACCGTGCCGATCGCGGTCACCGCCCTCAATGAGGAAGCGCTCACCGACCGACAGGTCACCGAGTCGCGCGATCTCGCACGCTTTACGCCGAGCCTCAAGATGTTCAGCAACATCACCTCGCCTACCAACCTGTCGCCATCGATGCGGGGCTCGCTGCAGCAGGACGCGTCCTTGATCGTGGCGGAATCGCCCTTCGGCTTGTACGTGGACGATGTCTACCTGGCGCGTCTGAACGGTAACAACATCACGCTTGCCGATATCGAGCGCGTCGAGGTGCTGCGCGGCCCGCAGGGCACGTTGTACGGCCGCAATACGCTGGTCGGTGCCATCAAGTTCGTCTCGCGGACACCCGGCCGGGACCCTTGGTTCAAGGCCAGCATCGGCGCCGGCAATTTCGAGCAGTACAAAGGCAGTCTGAGTGTCGGCGGTCCGCTCGGTGGCTCTGACAGCTGGGCCGGATCGTTCTCCGCGCTACTCACTAACACCGATGGCATGTTCAAGAACGTCAACCCGGCCAATCCGCGCGACACCGGCCTGCAGCGCAACTGGGCCGCGCGCAGCAAATTGCACTACATGGGATCCGACAAGCTGGACGTCGTCTTCTCCGTGTCCCATTCGGATGCCAAGAACGACGCGCAGCAGCTCATTCCTGGCGTCACGCCGAACGTGCCGGCCAATCGACAGTTCACGTCGGACGACATCGTACCGGGGTTCTACCCGAACCCGATGAACCCAACGGCCGCATCACTCGTGCACGTCGGGACCTACGACGTCTACACGCCAATCGTCCCGCGCCTGCCGGCGAGCATCAAGGATGCACCCGAGGGCCACACGCAGCAGACGATCAGCTCGATCAATCTGTCGTACGACCTCGGCTGGAGCACGTTCAAATCGATCACGGGCTACGTCAACACCAAAGACACGCTGACGACCGATTACAGCGGGCACGGCACGGTGGTTGGCTCCAACAATCTGGACGTGGATCAGTTCTCGGAAGAACTGCAACTGGTCGGCAAGGCCGCCGACGATCGCCTGTCCTATATCGCGGGCCTGTACTACTTCCAGGAAACCGGCGACCAGGCTTTTGGCTGGAACCTGGGCCTGCCGTTCTCATCGAGCACGATCAAGGCGAAAGTCACTTCCTACTCGGCCTTCACGCAGCTCGACTACAACATCACTGAGGCGCTGAAACTGACGGGCGGCGTTCGGTACACACGTGACAAGAAGGACTTCGATTTCGTCTTCAACGGTCTGTTGCCGCCGGTCACCCCGGTGCTGGGAGTCGTTGATCTCACCAATACCTACACGCAGACGACGCCGAAATTCGGCATCGACTACACCCTACCCGCGAGCGGCGCGATTGATCGAATGCTGGTCTACGCGACGGCTGCTCAAGGCTTCAAATCGGGTGGTTACAACGGCATCGCGATCGCCGATTTCAAGGATGCGCGCACTCCCTATGGTCCGGAAACGAACTGGACCTATGAAGTCGGCATCAAGACCGACTTGCTCGGCAATCGGTTGCGCATCAACGCTAACTACTTCTTCGAGAAGGCCAAGGACCTGACGCTCAATGCGACCGTTACGGATCCGGTCACGAACGTATCCTCATTCCCGGTACAGAACGCCGGCGATGCGACGGTCAAGGGCCTCGAGTTCGAGGTGACGGCCGTGCCAGTCGATAACCTGACACTGTTCATGAACGGTTCGCTGCTCGACGGCAAGTACGACCGCGTCGATCCCACGAGTGCCCCAGCAATGGCACCCGCCAACTACAATGTGCAGCCCACGGTACCGCAAACGCCTGACTATACCGTCACGGTAGGCTTCGACTACGGAATCGACACGTCCGTGGGTCGCGTGAAATTCGGCGCGGACTGGTTCTTCCAGGACGATTACGTCTCGGCGGCCACTAACGACTTCCGCGTCCAGCCGTACAACATCGGCAACGCGTTCGCGTCGGTCGGGTTCAAGGATCACTGGACGGCCAAGGCAGCGGTCAAGAACCTTGCCGACGAGGCAATCATTCCGACCGGCAGCCGCGCGTTGAACGGCTTCGTCCCGCTACCGCGGCGCACGTGGCTGCTGTCGCTCGATTACTCCATGAACTAAGGCGCTGCGGGCAGCGATCGCAGCCGCCCCACTAGCAGGCGGGCCCCCTCGGGCCCGCTTTTTTTGTGTCCGCAATACGCATTTCTGCGGGAAATGCGCGGTAGCGCGCAGCATGAATCGAGCGGCCAGGACTACGATCAAGAGCGCAAGCAGCGTGCGCGTGCGCTG
The DNA here is from genome assembly GCA_020442965.1 of Pseudomonadales bacterium. GTDB lineage: Bacteria > Pseudomonadota > Gammaproteobacteria > Steroidobacterales > Steroidobacteraceae > CADEED01. The sequence continues at coordinate 6,461 of JAGRJB010000017.1, read as the reverse complement.
CGGGAAGGAGCGATTTGATCATGCGACGGACCGCGGACATCGAAGTCAGAAGCCGTTCAGACCGATTGGCCCGCTGGCTGACGATTGGCGGATTAGCGGCAGTTGCAGCACTCGCCATCACGGTCGCCACGACGCAGTCACATCCGCTCGCGGCGCCCAAGGTCGAGCAGGCAGCCGAGCCTGTCGTGCCTAGCGCCGAAGCGACGCACCCTGCGACGCGCAATACGCCGCCCGCATGGATACCGATCGACACGCATTCGACCAGGACCGTGTATGAATGCCGACGCGGCGAGACACGCGTGCTGTCAGATCAGCCGTGTGGGTCAGACGCGACCGTACGACAGACCGACACGGCGCGCTTCAGCAGCTACGCACCTACGCCGATCACGCCACCGGCCGCAATGCCGACCACGGGAACAACGACGCGACGCGCGGTACCCGGTGCCGACAACCGCACCCTTCAAGAAGTCATTTGCTCAGCGATCGAGTCGCGGATCGACCGGATCGATGCGCGCATGCGGGTCGGCTATTCTGGGCCCGAGGGCGAGCGTCTGCGCGACAAGCGCCGTGCAGCGAAAGACGAATACTATGACGCGCGTTGCGGTCGCTAGCAGTCGCCAGCCAGATCACGCAGGAATCAGGACAGTCGCCCCAGTGGTCTTGCGCGCCTCGAGATCACGATGCGCCTGCGCCGCTGCCGCGAGCGCATAGCGCTGATTGATCTGCAGCTTGAAACGCTTTGCCTTGAGCGCCGCGAACGTCTCGCGTGCAGCCGACTCGAGATCGGCCCGCGCAGCGATATAGCCAAAGAGCGAAGGGCGCGTGAGGAACAACGAGCCGCGCTTGGTCAGCTCAAGTATCGAAATCGGCGGCACAGGGCCGGAGGCATTGCCGAAGGAGACCATCAGGCCGCGCGGCCGCAAGCAATCGAGCGATGGCAAGAAAGTGTCCTTGCCGATCGAATCGTAAACGACATCGACACCGACCCCTTTCGTCAACTTCTTGACTGCGGCCGCGAGATCGACCCGATCCTGCAGCAACACGTGCTGACAACCCGCTTTCTTTGCGATGACCGCTTTCGCCTCGCTACCTACCACGCCGATCACGCGAGCACCGAGCGAGCGTGCCCATTGGGTCAGGATCAGACCCACGCCGCCGGCCGCCGCGTACACCAACAGCGTATCGCCCTTCGTCACTCGATGCGTGCGACGAATGAGATAGTGAGCTGTTAGACCCTTGAGCATCAAGACCGCCGCTTGTTCGTTGCTCACGCCTTTGGGCAGCTTGACCAAGCGATCCGCCGGAACGTTGCGCACGTCGCAGTAGGCACCGGTGTTGTTCAGCACGTAGGCGACCCGATCGCCACGCTTGAAACCCTTTACTCGCGCGCCGATCGCCAATACGAAGCCCGCCGCTTCGCGCCCCAATCCACCGGGCAATGGCATCGGATAGAGACCTGTCCGGTCATAGACGTCGATGAAATTCAGCCCGATAGCAGTTTGTTTGACGAGCACCTGTCCCGGACCCGGTTTGCCCGGATCGATCGACTCGAGTTGCATGACTTCCGGCCCGCCGGTCTCGTGAATACGAATTGCACTGGGCATGGTTAATAACTACCTGTCGTTATCGGCCGCCGCTGACAACGGCGCTGTGGCGAAGCGCAGTTCTGCGACCGGCTCGCCGCCGATCAGATGCTGCTGGATGATACGTTCGAGGTTGGCGGGGGTGCAGTGACGATACCAAACACCTTCGTGATAGACGAGAGCGATCGGGCCGTCGACACAGACACGCAGGCAATCGGCCTTGGTACGATAAACGTTGGGCGTAGCATCCGTGAGTCCAAGCTGACGCAGCCGATCTTTCAAATACAGCCACGACGCCTGCTGTTCGCTCGTCGGTGCACACTTGCCACCCACGCACAGGAAAATGTGCCGACTCGATGCGCCAATGTGGTGCTTGGCAACCGAACGCTCCAGCGCGCCGTTCACGTCGTTCAGCGCGTGGCGCTAGAGAGCGGAATCGTCGGTTTCACCGGTACGAATGCGTACGACCCGCTCGATCTCGGTGATGAAAATCTTGCCGTCACCCACTTTGCCGGTCTTGGCGGCCTTGAGGATCGCTTCGATCACCTGATCCACGAGATCGCTCTGCACCGCCACTTCGATGCGCGTCTTGGGCACGAAGTCGACCACGTACTCGGCGCCGCGGTACAACTCCGTGTGACCGCGCTGCCGACCAAATCCTTTGACCTCGGTCACCGTCATGCCGGACACACCGATCTCGGACAACCCCGCCCGCACGTCGTCGAGTTTGAACGGCTTGATAATGGCTGTGACTAGTTTCATCGAGTGTCTCCTATGCGTTGAGCCTGTCTTTAGCACGCCTCATGGGCGCGATGCAGCTTGCATGCCAGTATCCGCGACGCCGGACGGCGAGGCAATTGCGGAATTTCGCCCGCCCATTGCGCAATGACGCACCATACTGGCGCAACTCGCACCGCTCGTCACCCTCGCTTGGTGCATCCGGCCGCTGAAAAGGTATGCTGCTACACATGGGGATTGAATCTAAAATGCCTGAGCGAATCGTCATCGTCGGTGCTGGCCAGGCCGCGTCTCAAGCGATCGACATGCTGCGCAAGCGCGGCTACGCCGGCGCTCTAACGATCATAGGCGACGAACCGCTGGCCCCGTACCAGCGACCACCGCTATCGAAAAAATACCTGGCCGGCCTGCTGGCGCGAGATCGGCTGACCATCCGGCACGACGCGTTCTATGAGGACCACCGTGTGGATACCCGTTGGGGCCATCGCGTCGTCGCTGTCGACCGCGACCGCGGCGTCGTGCAGGTCGACGACGGCGACGAAGTTCCTTATGACATGCTGCTGCTGGCAACTGGCAGTTTGCCGCGACGCCTGACCGTGCCCGGCCACGAGCTGGCCGGCATTTTCTACTTGCGGACCGTCGACGACGTCGATCGGATTCGCGCAGCATTGACCGCGACGGGCAGAGTTGTCGTGGTCGGCGGTGGCTACATCGGGCTGGAAGCGGCGGCGACGCTGCGTGATCTCGGCGTCAAAATCACGGTTCTCGAGATGACCGACCGGGTCATGAATCGGGTCGTCTGTGCGCAGGTGTCGCGTTTCTACGAGGCGGAACATCGCAAGCGCGGTGTCGAGTTGCTGCTCGAAGCAAGGCTCGAGCAGTTTGTTAGTGATCAGAAAGGCGACCCCGCTCACGTACGGGCCGTGCGTTGCGCCGATGGCCGCGAGATCGAGACGGACCTCGTCATTGTGGGCGTCGGCGTGCTGGCGAACGACGGTCTGGCGAGCGCGGCGGGCCTGGCATGTTCCAACGGTATTGTGGTGGATGAGTTCTGTCGGACGTCGGATCCACGCATTTTCGCGGCGGGCGACTGCACGCAGCATCACAACCGTCATTTCGGTGTGAGTGTGCGGCTCGAATCCGTCGACAACGCGTTCGAGCACGCCAATACCGCCGCGCTAAACATGCTGGGACAGTCGACCGCGCACGATAAGGTGCCATGGTTCTGGTCCGATCAGTACCATCTCAAAATGATCATTGTTGGTCTGGCGCAAGGACACGATGAGATGGTCTTGCGCGGCGAACCGGGCGAGAATGGCTTCAGCGTCTGCTATCTCAAGAACGGCGAACTGATCGCGATCGAAACGGTCAATCAAGCCAAAGACCAGATGGCGGCGCGCAAGCTGATTGCTGCCCGAGCAAAACCCGACCGTTCGAAACTTGCGGACCCTAACGTGCCGCTCAAGGATATCGCATGACGACACTCGTAATCGGACTGCTGCTGTTCCTCGGCATCCATTCCGTTGCCATCTTCGCCGCGAATGGCCGTAATGCGCTGCTGGCGCGCATGGGCGTCTTGCCGTGGAAGGCGCTCTATTCACTCGTCGCCATCGTCGGTTTCGTGTTGATCGTCAAGGGCTATGCCGCCGCGCGGATGGAACCCGCGCTGTTGTACGCGCCGCCTGTCTGGACGCGCCACGTCGCTGCGCTCCTGATGCTGCCGGCATTCGTGCTGTTGTTCGCCGCGTACCTGCCGGGCCGAATCAAGAGCACCATGAAGCATCCCATGCTGGTTGCCGTGAAGCTCTGGGCGGTGGCGCATCTGTTGGCCAACGGCATGCTCGCGGATGTCGTATTGTTCGGTGCCATTCTCGCATGGGCGGTGATCGACCGGATCTCGCTCAAGCACCGTGTGCCGAATCCTGCGCCACCGCCTGCAGCGCCCCCGTCCAGGTTCAACGACCTGGTCGCCGTTGTCGGCGGGCTGGTGCTTTACGCTGTGTTCGCGTTCTACCTACACGTCCGCTGGATCGGGGTCGCGCCGTTCGGCTAATGGTGCCGGCCGCATCTGGCTCAGCAGCAGTGGATACGGGCCGAGCCGCGCGATCATGATGGCGGACAGCGCGAACAAGCCGACGTAGACCCACAGAATGACTGTGTGCGAGCCGGTGGCGTCGAATACACGCGATGTCACGACTGGCGCAGTGCCAGAGCCCAACGTCCACGCTGCATACAAAAAGCCGTAGATCCGCGCGTAGGACACGGTGCCAAAGTAACGCGCCACCAGATAGGCGATCACGTCGAGTTCGGCACCGGCCGCGAGGCCCAGAAACGCTGCGCCGACGAATGCGCTGCTACCGACCGCGCCGCTTGCGAGCAATGCAACGCCCACTACGGGGAACAGCAGAATGATCGCCGCGACATACGGCGCAAAATAACGATCCATCAGAAAGCCCGCGAACGCGCGGCCAATGATGAGCGCCAAACCTAACACCGCTGGAAACGCCGCGGCTTGGCTCGCCGAGACACCACGCGCGAGCATGATCGGAACGAGTTGCAGCATCACGCCACCGATCGCTATCGCCAACAGCATGAAAGCGGCGACCATCGCCCAGAAGCGCCCGAGCCGAAATACTTCGGCCATGGAGTAGCCATACGGCGTACTAACGACTCGTGCGTGGGTCGTGCCGATCACCTCACCGTCAACGCCGAGACCGACTTCTTCGGGACTGTCGTGCAAGAAGGCGAGCAGCAGGGGCAGCGTGACCAGCAGCAATAGCAGGCCCAGGCCAAGATAAGCACCGCGCCATCCGACGTTCTGAATGAGCCCCTGCGTCAGAGCGGATAGCACCGCTCCCCCAATACCGATGCCGGCGAGCGCCGCACCGAGCGCCTGTCCGCGGCGGGCGTCGAACCAACGCGCTACGACGCGCGCGTACGCGACCGATGACGTGCCGGCACCGATCAGCGGGATCAGCGCGAAGACGCCGTAGAAGTGCAACAGGCTCGGCGTCAGCCAGTAAAGCGAGACGAGCGCGAGCCCAAACAGGAACGTTGAGCCAATCGCGAATGGACGAACCCCATGCTTGTCGAACACCCATCCGATCAGCGGCGAACTGACCACAGTGATGACCGTGCCGACCAGAATGACCACGGTATATTGAGTTTGTGACCAGCCGAACTCGCTCGTAACGGGCGCCTGAAAAATCTGCACCGCGAAAAGATTGACCGAGGCGATCCCCGTGGCGAGCCCGATCATGACCGCGAAAACCAGTCCGCGCGTGCCACGTGGCAATGGCGCTAACACGAAGGTTGCGATCGCCAGCGCGATAAGCGCATTGCGGATCATGGCGCCGAACCCGAGCGCGACACTGCCGCCGACGGCCAGCAGCAGCAGCACCGCGGACAACGCGACGAAACGTCGGTCGAAATGCAGCTCTTTCATTCGAACACGACCAGCAGATCCTTGGCGTCCACCTGTCGTCCCGGACTGACTAACACCTCTTTGACAGTCGCATCGAGTTCTGCACGAACGCTGGTTTCCATCTTCATCGCCTCGAGAGTCAGCATCGTTTCTCCCTTTGCGACCTTCTGGCCGACCTTCACCGCAACAGTCGAAATCGTGCCGGGCATGGGCGCACCAACGTGATGATCGTTGTCGGACTCAGCCTTGCGCTGCGGGGGCCGCAGTGCGACGTGCGAACGATCGGTCGCGACCACCGACCGCGGTTGACCGTTCAGCTCGAAGAACACCGTGCGCGTACCGTCGTCGTGCGTTTCGCTGAGTGCCACAAAGGAGACGATCAGTGTCTTGCCGCGCTCCAGATCGATGCTGATCTCCTGTCCCGGCTCGAGGCCATAGAAGAACACCGGCGTCGGCAAAATGCCAACATCACCGAAAGCGGCGCGCGCCTCGGCGTACTCGTCATAAACCTTGGGATACATCAGCCCCGATGCGACATCGTTGTCACTCACTGGACGGATTGACTTCGATTGCAATTGTGCGCGCACGGCTTCGATATCGACCGGGCTCAACGACGCGCCCGGTCGCGTAGTCAACAGTTGCGCACCCTTCAATACTTTCTTCTGCAAAGCCTTCGGCCAGCCGCCGAGCGGCTGACCGAGATCGCCGCGCAGCAT
>JAGRJB010000527.1 GCA_020442965.1 Pseudomonadales bacterium | reverse complement strand
CGCGCCGTCTGGGCCAACCAGACCAAACAACTCACCCCGGCCGACATCGAAACTGATCGCATCGACCGCCACCGTGTCCCCAAAGCGGCGTGACAACCCTTGCACTCGGATGATTGCAGGTACATTCACGGTTCGCCACGAGCGAACTGCACGTCCGCGGGAACGCCCGGTTTCAGTTCCAGCGCGTTGTCGTCGAGTACCTGAACTTTCACGGCATAAACGAGATTTACGCGTTCCTCCGCAGTCTGCACACTCTTCGGGGTGAACTCCGCTACCGAAGCGATGTATCGAACCTCGCCGGCGAATCGTTTGTCAGGAAAGCTGTCGGTAAGAATGTCCGCGTGGCTACCCAACTCCACTTGACCAATGCGCGTCTCGGGCACGTAGATTCGTACCCAGCGATCGCGCGGATTCATGAGCGTCAACACAGGAGCGCCTGCCGGCACAGTTTCGCCGGGTTCGCGATGACGCACGGTGATGAGGCCATCGAACGGCGCGCGAATCGTCATGTTGGCAAGCTGCGCATCGATCACCCTGACTGCCGCTTCCGTTTGGGCCACCTGTGCCTTCTGCGCTGCGATCCGTTCCTCGCGAGGACCGGCCTCGAGCAGCCGCCACTGTTGTCGGGCCTGCTCGAGCTGGCTCGCAGCAACGTCAAGCGCGAGCCGTGCCTTATCCCGGGCTTCGGTGCCAATCGCACCGCCCTCGAGCAGCTTGGCCGCGCGCTCGTCGTCACGGCGTGCATCCTGCATGCGATCGTTAGCCGTGGACAATGCCGCTCGCGCCTGCGCCAGTTCTTCGCGCCGCGTACCGCGCTCCAGCTCGTTCAAGCCTGCCTGTGCCGCTTCGATCTGGGCGACGGCCTGCGCACGTCGCGCCTGCATCTCGGCCGCGTCCAGGCGCGCCAGCTCATCACCTGCCTTGACGGCGTCACCTTCGCGCGGCCCGACGATCGCAATTCTCCCCGGGCTCTGAAAGCCCAGCTGCGCCTCAGTCGCTTCGATCGTTCCGGAAGCGAACAGAGCCGTCTCGCTCTTGCCGAAAATGTGCGGCGCGAAAAAATACACTGCTACCACCGCCCCTAACAGCAGCACGCCGATGATGAGTAAGCGGCGCCGAGTGAATGGAATGCTCATGGTGCTTCTGATTCCTCTAGGTCCTTGGGCTTCGCAACGAGCAACTCTGCGACGCGCGATGGCTCCAGCTCGCCCGTCGCGCGCATCATCCCGAACAGCGCTACGATCCGATCGAACTCCGCCTGCAGGCGATCGGCCTGTGACGCCAATACGCCAGTTTCCGCACTCAACACATCGGTCACGACACCGACGCCCTGTTCCAGTTTGAGCTGCTCGATCGCGAGCACTTCCGTCGCCTCGGCAAAGCTGGTGGCCGAAACACGCAGGCGCGCGTCCGCCTCGGCCCGCGCATGCCACGCATCTTCGATCTGCTTGCCGGCCTCTTGGCGCGCACCTGTCACAAGTTTCTCGGCTTGGCGGTGCGCAAGTACCGCCTGGTCAATCCGGGCGCGACGCACGCCGCCATCGAACAATGGCAGACGGGCTTGCAGCCCCACACTCCAGTCGTCGTAAAACTGCCACGCGTCGCCGCTTCGCTCCCGGTAACCGCCGACTAACGACACGCTCGGCAGTCGTTCCGCACGTGCCTGCTTCTCCCTTGCGGCCGCGCTCTCCACCTGACTCGCGGCGATTCTGAGATCCGGCCGCGTCGACGCCTGCTCTCGCAGCGCATCGAGGTCGGTCAAATGGCCATCGGTCGTGGCATACCGAACCAGCACTGCATTCCGCGGCGGCTGTTCGCCCCCCATCAACTGGAACAGTGCTGTACGCGCCTCACGCCCGCGGTTCTCGATCTGCAGCAAATCGTATTGCGCTTTGCTAACGAGGTTCGACACCCGCAGCTGATCGAGCTTCGCGGCGCGCCCTACGTCGCGTAGCAACGCAATCCGTCGCTGTTGCGACTGCAACGACTCGATACGCGCCCGATAGCTGCGCGCCAGCGCCTCCAAATGCTGTACCTTGAAGTACACAGCGCTCACATTGAACACGAGTTCCTGCGCCCTCTCGCGCGTTCGTTCAACGGCAATATTCCGCTCGAGGTCCGCGATTGCGATCGCGTTCATCAGTTTGCCGCCCGCATAGAGCGGCAATTGAAAGGCAAGCCCCAGGTCGTTGATCGTATCGTCGAGTGGCGGAAACACTCCCGGCTGCCGGATCCCGTGAACGAACGTGGGGTAGCCATACTCAGTCGCGCTCGCGGTGAAATCGACGCTGGGCCAACGAGCGCCGCGTGCCGCACGCTGCCCGGCCTCGGCCTGGGCGGCGGTGAGACGTTGCACGCTGTAGCCTACATTGTTAGTGAGCGCTGCCTCGATCGCCTCGGGCAGACCGAGCACCAGCGGGTCCGCGAACGAATCCGCGACGAACGATGCGCCCAGTATTGCCAGCACGATTCTTAGCCAGCTCATCATCGACTCTCGAGTGCGCGACGGTAGAGCACGAACGCCTCAGGCGCCGCTCTTCGCGCGCGCTTGAAGTCACCCATCAACAGCGATTGCACGACCAGTCCCTGTACCATGCCGATGAACATGGTGCTCGCGACGGCGCTATCGACCGATTGATCGATCTCCCCTTCGTGCTGACCGCGCGTCACCAGGCGCTCGAGGCGCTCACCGTAGCGCGTCATGACCGAACGCGCGACGCGCTTCGCGAGCGTGTCATCGGCACGCTGCAACTCCCCGAATAACAAACGAGGAATTCCGGGCCGTTGCATCACGAGTTCAATGTGGCTCATGAAGATCGCTTGCAATGCGTCCAACGCAGTCGGCACGTTGGCCGCGGCAGTCTCGGTGCGAGTCAGTAATTCGCCGCTCAGCCACTCGAGGACCGCTTGCCACATTGCGTCCTTATTCGGGAAATGCCTGAACAACGCACCCTGCGTAAGGCGCATACGCTGGGCAATCGCAGCCGTCGTGATCTGGCTCGGCTCGCCCTCGGCCGCCAACTCGAGGATGGTCGCAACGGTCTCCGCGCGCCGCTCGCCGGCAGACAATGATCGCGAACGTGGGTCCATGGCCGCCCTGAAAAGTGAGTAATTAATTACTATCATAGGCGACCGAAACGCATTGTCAATGGCGACGACGGAATCAGGGCGCCTGAAAGCCCTCTTTGCGGTAGGTCAGAACGAGCGTATCGCGATGACCGAGCACCTGCGGATCTTCAGGTTGCCGCGGTGTTGTCTCGTGCATCACGCGGGCATCATCCAGGAGCAAGGCACTCCACGGTTCGAGCATCGTGGAGCGAACGCCGTCAGGCCCTGCTGCATCGAACACGCGCGTTTCGCCGCCGCTCACGCCCTCCCGCGCGATCA
>JAGRJB010000526.1 GCA_020442965.1 Pseudomonadales bacterium | reverse complement strand
TGGTCTGGTTGGCCCAGACGGCGCGGGTAAGACGACCACCTTGAGGATGCTGGCGGGCGTCATGCGGCCGACCGACGGTGATGCGTTCCTCGATCAGATCAGCATTGCCACTGATCCTGAGGGCGTCAAGCACATGATCGCCTACATGCCACAGCGTTTCGGCCTGTACACCGATCTCACCGTCATGGAGAATCTGTCGTTCTACGCGGATCTGTACCGCGTGCCGAAACGCGAGCGGGCCGCACGCCTCGAGCGGCTGTTTCAATTTTCCAATCTCGGGCCATTCAAGGACCGCCTGGCGGGGCAACTCTCGGGCGGCATGAAGCAGAAGTTGGGCCTGTCATGCGCACTGATTCATCAGCCGAAGATTCTGCTGCTCGATGAACCCACTTTCGGTGTCGACCCAATCTCACGCCGCGACTTGTGGCTGATCCTGCACGATATGGTTGCCGAGGGTGTCACCGCGGTTGTCAGCACCGCTTATCTTGACGAGGCCGAGCGTTTTGACCGAGTCGCGCTGCTGCATGACGGCAAAGTGTTGGCAATTGATACTCCCGAGGCCCTGAGCGCCGCCTTCGACGGCGAAATACTGGTGATCGAAGTCGCGCAGCCGCGCGAGGTCAAGCGTTTGCTCGAGCAGTTGCCGGCGGTCGTTCGTGCGGTTCTGTTCGGCGACAAACTGCACGTCGTCATGCGGTCGATGCACACCGATCAGCCAGCAATCGAGGCTGCGCTCAAGGCGAACGGTGTCGAGCCACGTGCGCTGCACGCCGCCCCGGCGACACTTGAAGACGTATTCATCGGGCGGATGTCGGAGGCCGCGTGAACGGACAATCGGCCGCGGTTGTCGCTCACGAGCTCACGCGCAGCTTCGGAGAATTCGTTGCCGTCGACCGTGTCTCGTTCGAGGTAGCAAATGGCGAAATTTTCGGCTTCCTTGGCCCAAATGGTGCTGGCAAGACGACCACGATCAAGATGCTGGCGGGTCTGCTGCTACCGAGCTCGGGCCACGGTTCAGTGGTGGGATTCGATATTTACCGCGAGACCGAAGAGATCAAGCGACACATCGGTTACATGTCGCAGCTTTTCTCTCTGTATGGCGACCTCACCGTCGATGAGAACATCGAGTTTTTCTCCGGCCTGTACAGCCTGACCGGATCCAGGCGTCGCGAACGCCGCGACTGGGTTCTCGAGGTGGCGGGTCTCCAGGAACAAGCGACGCACCTAACAAGTGAGTTGCCGCTGGGGTTCAAGCAAAGACTGGCGCTGGGGTGTG
>JAGRJB010000525.1 GCA_020442965.1 Pseudomonadales bacterium | reverse complement strand
GGGCGCCGAAGCTCTTGTCGAGCACTGCATTGCGGCCCTTGGGGCCGAGTGTCGCCTTGACGGCGTTGGCGAGGACGTTCACGCCACGAAACATCTTCGTGCGGGCGTCGTCGCCGAAACGGACTTCTTTAGCTGCCATGTCTGTTACTTCCCTTCGATGATGGCCATGACGTCTTCTTCACGCATGACCAGGAGATCGTCCCCGTCCACCTTTACTTCGGTGCCGGAGTACTTGCCAAAGAGGATCTTGTCGCCGACTTTCACATCGAGGGCACGGACGCTGCCATCCTCGAGAATTTTGCCCTTGCCGACCGCAACGATCTTGCCCTGCACGGGCTTCTCGGCGGCGGTATCTGGGATCACAATGCCGCCGGCGGAAACGCGCTCTTCCTCGAGACGCTTCACGATCACGCGGTCATGAAGAGGACGAATCTTCATGCTTTCGCTCCTTAATGTTTGATGATGATTGAATTCGAACCAAGGCCAACAAGTGTTATTAGCACTCTATCCTGGTGGCTGCTAATTCTATGGGCGACTTGCCGAAATTCAAGCCGCCCGGTGATTGTTTTTGATGGTGCATCGCAACATATAGAGTCAAAGAGCGGGTGCTGATACCCTAAGCGGTTGCTGTGTGAGACCGTTTACCCCATGAAAACCAGCCTCATCTTTGCCCTGCTCCTGGCACTGCTCGCCAGCGTGTTTGGGCGTTCGGTCGGCGCTGCCGACGACGAATTTCTGCCACCGACAGAAGCTTTCCGCTACTCGGTGACGAGCGACGGCAACAGCATCGCCGTCTCCTGGGATGTCACGCCGGGCTACTACCTGTACCTCAAGCGCATGGGGCTGGCGACCGACGCACCCGGTGTAATCCTCGGCGAAGCGATCTACCCAGCGGGGGAAATGCACGAGGACGAGTATTTCGGCAAGCAGACCGTCTTTCGCGGCCAGTTTACGGTGACCGCGCCAATCAGCGGCGCCGCACCTGGCAGCGTCATCCCGCTCAAGCTCAAGCTGCAAGGCTGCGCTGATGCTGGACTTTGCTACCCACCGACCACTTGGCAAACCAGCGTCACCTTGCCGGACGTGGCCGCAGGCGCTACTCAGTTTGCCGACTCGGTATTCAGCGCTGGAGCCGTAGCGAATGGCGACGAATTTCTCGATCCCGAGCAAGCGTTCATTCTGACTGCGACCGCAACAGACGCGAACCGCGTCGAATTGGACTGGGTCGTCGCGCCCGAGTACTACCTGTACAAGTCGCGGATGCGGGTTGAACCGGTGGTCGCAGGGGCGCCGCTTGGCACGCTGGTTCTACCGACCGGTGAGCCGCACAGCGACGAGTATTTTGGCGAGCAGCAAGTCTATCGCGGCGCTGTGCAGGGAAGCTTCTCCGCCCCGCTGACCGCTGCGGCCAGTCGATTCAAGATCACTTACCAGGGTTGCGCCGACGCGGGCCTGTGTTACCCGCCGATCACGAAGATCATCTCCCTGCGAGCGCCGAGCGGCGCGGTCATCAGCGCCGCTGCCGTAACGACTGACAACTCCTCCGGCGGCGGCGCCGATGGTTTCGTCTCCGAACAGGATCGACTGGCCAGTCTGATTCGCGATGGTCAGTTGGCACTCGTGCTGCTGAGTTTCTTCGGCGCCGGTCTGTTGTTGGCATTCACGCCTTGCGTGCTCCCGATGATTCCGATCCTGTCAGGTCTGATCGCGGGCCAGGGCGAAAACGTACCTGCGGGGCGCGCGTTCGGTCTGTCTGTTGCTTACGTGCTGGGCATGGCGTTGATGTATACCGGCGCCGGTGTCGCCGCAGGCGCGCTCGGTTCCGGCTTCAACCTGCAGGCTACCTTCAATCAGCCGTGGATCATTGCGCTGTTCGGCGCGATATTCGTTGCCTTGGCGTTGTCGATGTTCGGGCTGTACACCATTCAGATGCCGGCGGCGATTCAAACCCGACTGACCGAAGCCTCCAACCGACAACGTGCCGGCAACTATGCTGGCGTCGCGCTCATGGGAGCCCTGTCGTCGCTGATCGTGACCGCTTGCGTGGCGCCACCGCTGATCGCAGCCTTGACGGTCATCAGCCAGACAGGCGACATGTTCCGCGGTGGCAGTGCCCTCTTCGCCATGAGCATCGGCATGGGCACGCCTCTGCTGTTAGTCGGAGCATCGGCCGGGAAACTGCTGCCGCGCGCCGGCGCGTGGATGGACACTGTCAAGAATCTGTTTGGGGTGATGCTGTTAGGCGTCGCTGCCTGGATGTTCGCGCGGATAGCGCCGGGCTGGCTCAGCCTCGTGCTCTGGGCGGTGCCGGCGCTGG
>JAGRJB010000524.1 GCA_020442965.1 Pseudomonadales bacterium | reverse complement strand
GCGACGAGGTTCTGCCGAAGAATATTCTGATGATCGGCCCCACGGGCTGCGGCAAGACCGAGATCGCACGTCGTCTGGCACGTCTCGCGAATGCGCCCTTCGTGAAAGTGGAAGCTACCAAGTTCACTGAAGTCGGTTACGTCGGTCGGGAGGTAGACTCGATCGTCAAGGATCTGGCCGACGTCGCGGTGAAAATGGCGCGCGAGGAAGAGACCGAAAAGGTGCGCCACCGTGCCGCCGATTCGGCCGAAGAACGCGTCCTCGATGCGCTGCTGCCGCAACCCAAGATGACGGGGTTTTCAGCCGATTCGGAGCCCGCGCCGCGCGATGCCGAAACACGGCAGAAATTTCGCAAGATGCTCCGTGAGAAACAACTCGACGAACGCGAAATCGAGATCGAACTGCGTGCAATGCCGACTGGTGTCGAGATCATGGCCCCGCCCGGCATGGAAGAAATGCAGCAGCAATTGCAGTCGATGTTCCAGAACCTGGGCGGCGGCCGCACGCGCACGCGCAAAGTCAAAGTCAAGGAGGCGCTCAAGCTACTGACTGACGAAGAAGCCGCCAAGCTTGTCAATGAAGACGAGCTCAAGGCACGAGCGCTCATGAACGCCGAACAGAACGGCATTGTGTTTCTCGACGAAATCGACAAGATCGCACGCCGCCAGGACACCATGGGCGCGGACGTGTCCCGGGAAGGCGTTCAGCGTGATCTGCTGCCGCTGGTTGAGGGCAGCACCGTTGCTACCAAGTATGGGCCGATCAAGACCGATCACGTGCTGTTTATTGCATCCGGTGCGTTTCATACCTCCAAGCCTTCGGACCTGATTCCCGAGCTGCAAGGCCGATTCCCGATTCGGGTCGAGTTGCGACCGCTCGTCGTGGAGGATTTCGTACGTATTCTCACAGAACCCGGTGCATCCCTGACGGCACAGTATCAGGCACTGTTAGCCACCGAGCAGCTGCAGGTGGAATTCGCGTCGAGCGGTGTGCGCCGCTTGGCTGAGATAGCCTTCAGCGTCAACGAGAAGACCGAGAACATCGGTGCCCGCCGCCTGCACACCGTGATGGAGCGGCTGCTCGAGACGGTGTCGTACGATGCGTCCGAAAGCGCCGGCACGAAATTGGTGGTCGATGGCGACTATGTCGATCGACATCTCGCCGAGCTCGCGAAAGACGAGGATCTCAGCCGCTATATTCTGTGAAAGACGGCCCATGATATTGGGCCTACCTGTGATGTTGGGCCTATGATAGCGGGCCTATGACGCCCCAGCCGACCTTCGCCGAACTCTACACACCTAAACTGGTGACGGTGCTACGCGAGGGCTACCGACTCTCGCACCTGCGCGCCGACGCATTGGCCGGGCTGACTGTTGCGATCGTCGCTTTACCCCTGTCGATGGCCATTGCCATTGCCTCCGGGGCCACGCCAGCGCAAGGCTTGTATACGGCAATTGTCGGTGGCTTTCTGGTGTCAGCCTTCGGCGGCAGCCGATTCCAGATCGGTGGCCCAGCCGGCGCGTTCATCGTGTTGGTCGCCGCGACCGTACACACGTACGGCATGGACGGAACATTGCTCGCGACCTTCATGGCGGGCTTGATGCTGTGCGCGATCGGTCTGCTGCGATTCGGGACCTATATCAAGTTCATTCCGTACCCGGTGACCGTTGGCTTCACGGCCGGCATCGCCGCCATCATTCTGATCAGTCAGATCAAGGATCTCCTGGGACTAACGCTGAGCGCTCCGGAACCGGGACCATTGCTCGACAAGCTACCGGTATTCTGGCACGCCCTGCCCACACTCAACGCAGCGGCGGTTGCCATCTCAGCGGCGACGATCATCGTGATTGCCACCCTCAAGCATTTCCGTCCGGCTTGGCCCGGCATGTTGATCGCCGTCGCGGGCGCCGCCGCGGTGGCGGCGACGATCAACGTGCCGGTCGAAACAATCGGTAGTCGCTTTGGCGGGATCGCCGCCAGTCTGCCGGCGCCGCACCTGCCCAACTGGACGCTCGCACAGGCCCAAGCAGTCCTGCCGAGCGCAATCGCATTCGCCTTGTTAGGCGCGATCGAGTCCCTATTGTCGGCGGTCGTTGCCGACGGCATGACGGGCCGCCGCCACCGATCCAATTGCGAACTGGTGGCGCAAGGCATCGCCAACGTGGCCGCCCCGCTGTTCGGTGGGATTTGCGTCACGGGAACGATTGCACGTACGGCTACCAACGTGCGCGCCGGCGCGCACGGGCCGATCGCCGGTATCCTGCACGCAGCGTTCCTCTTGCTCTTCATTCTCGTCGCCGCACCACTCGCGGCGTTTATCCCGCTCGCGAGTCTTGCCGGCGTGCTGCTGATCGTCGCGTGGAACATGGTCGAGAAGCAGGCACTTGGCACTTTGTTGCGAGCTTCCTGGGGCGATGCGCTCGTACTATTGGCGACCTTGGGCCTCACGGTGTTCCGCGACCTGACGGAGGCAATCATCGTTGGCTCGACACTCGGCATGCTGCTGTTCATCAAGCGCATGTCCGAATCGACCGCCGTGGAGACGCACACACCGTTCGTTGCCGACGACATCGCTGATGCAGCCGGTCGCGACCGTGTGCCCTATGATCGGCACACGGCTGACGACCCGACGGTGCTGATCTACCGGATCTCGGGCGCATTCTTCTTTGGTGCTGCGGCTTCGATCGCCTCGGTGCTGGAGCGCATCGGCGATCAGCACCGGCATCTCATCATCGATTTCGCCGCCGTCCCGTTTGTCGATTCAACCGCCGCTAACACGATCGCCGGATTGGTGCGCCGCACCGCCCGACGTGGCGTCACGGTACACCTGACCGGTACGTCGGTGGCGATCCGGTCGGACCTGATTGCGCACGGACTCACTGAACCCGCGGTGCGCTACGCCGACACGATCGAGTCCGCGCTCGTCAACGCACGATGAATTGTATGGTTCCCGACGCGATAGTCGTTGCGGTCGCATTGCTGATCAGTAGCGCCTGGCCCGGCACCGCGCGATTGATCAGATAGACCTGCAACGGGCCGGTCGGCGATGCGCGCATCGCGACCGCCAAAACAGCGGAGTCGGAGGTCTGCGAAAATTGCTGACTCGACGGCACGAACAGACCGTTCGGCGACAGCGTTGCGGGCACGCCCGGCGTGCTGCGCGCCACTTGCAGCAGGCGGAAGTCGCCATTCGCCTGATCGCCGATGAACAGCACCTCAGCGTTGTTCGCCGAATACTGAATACCGACGGGATTCATGAAATAGCCTGTTAGTAGTGCGGTACAGCCGAACGGCCCACCGAAGGCGGTATCGCAGAGGCGTGGAGGACCGAACGCCACCAGATCTTGGTCCAGGTAGACGACGCGCGAACCGTCGTCGGAAAAGGCCGGCGTGGTGGGGGCCCGGTTGGCGGTGCCGGGGAACAAGGTCACGCGGTTCTGCGGCGCGCTGCGATCGTACCCGAAAATGTCGGGATCGAAATTAGCGGTCGCAAAGGCGATCCGATTGCGATCGCGTGATGCCACCGGCCGGCCGAAGCCCGCGAATTCTTCGCTCAACAGCGCCTCGTTTTGCGGATTGGCGAGCGTGAGTTCGTAGACACCGCGCAGGTTATTCGCGGCGCGCGTCTGCCGGAACAGCACGCGCGATGAATCGGGCGCGACATAGACCTGGTCCGTCTGCCAACCCCCATTCGTATAAAAGCCCGTCGGTCGCGTCAGTCTGGTCTGCGTATTCGGAGTCGCCGACGGCGCGCTATACATCGCCGGATCGACACCCGCCGCTGTCGTTTGCCCGAGAAATAGTATGTTGTTGCTGCCGTTCAGGAACTCGAAGCAGATTGGATTGTTACCTGTGGCAACGGTCGCGCCGGCAGCGGGGTTAGCCGCTGCAAAAACGAAGCTGCGGAACGTGCCGGCTCCGCCAGCATCAAAGTAAGTCGAGCAGATTCGCGCACCATCCACACTGACCGTCGTGCGCCGGTGCTGGGAGGGCGCAACGATCGGACCATAGAGCGGGTTGCCCGTGCCGAGAGTGGCAGCGGTCGTGAAAAACGCATCGCGATTGTCGACAACGTAAGCGAAGGTGCTTGCATTGGCGGCGACCTGATACTCCGTGACGTTGCCTGCCGCGAGCGGACCATTCACTCGTTGCGGTGCCACTAACAAATCGGCCAGAGCCACTTCACGCCGACCAACGGTGAACTCATCGCCGAGCCAGGATACTTTGAACGGCGGCGTGCCGACGAACGCGATTGCGGTCGCGACGTTTGATGCCAGTCCGCCGGGATCGCGCACCAGGTATTGGAACCGGACGAAGCCCTGGAAGTTGGCCACCGGCAATTGCACGCGCACCGTATTGCCGCCAACCACCGTCGCAACGCCCCCGAAGGCGTCGCCCTGCAGCTCGACCGTGAGCGGGTCATTGTCCGGATCGGAATCGTTGTCCGTGACCGGCAAGGTCACTTCGCTGCCTGCGGGATAGGTGAATTCGTCATCGACGGCGACCGGCGCGCGATTGGGCGTGATCGTCATGGTGACGGTGCCCACGCTGAACGCGCCGAGTGGGTCGGTGACACGAATCGTGAACGTATCGGTGCCCGAGTAGCCTGCATTCGGGGTGTAGACAAACATGCCATCGGCTTGCACCGTGAGCGTGCCGTTAGCCGGATTCGTCTCGAGCGCGAATGTGATCGGCGCCTGATTCTCCGGATCGGTCGCGGTCAATTGGCCGTTGTATGGGCGGCCCGCGACAATCGTGAATGCTGTGGATGTTAGCGTCGGTGGCAAATTTGGTAGCGCGGTAACCGTGATCGTAACGGTGCCCGTGAAGGCTGCGCCTTGCGGATCGGTGAGCCTGACGGTGAACGGATCCGGCCCCGTGAAGCCCGTATTGGACGTGTACACAAAGGCGCCCGTCGGTTGCAATACCAGGGTTCCATTGGCGGTCGTCGTAACGACCGCGAAGGTGACTGCCCCACCCTCCGGATCGACACCGATCAACTGGCCGTTGAGTGTCATACCGCTCTGCACGGTGAAGGCAGTCGTCGTTAGCGTCGGTGGTCGATTGACGGCCCGTGTCACGGTAATCGTAATGGTCGCCGAGGTCGAGGCGCCGGGCGGATCGGTGACGCGCGCGACGAACGTGTCAGGGCCGGTGAAGCCGGCGCTCGGTGTGTAGGTAAATGACCCGTCCGGTTGCACACTGAGAGTGCCGTTGGTGGTCGTCGCAATGACGGCGAAGACGAGCGGACCGCCATCCGGATCAGCCGCCGTCAGCTGACCATTCAAGATCTCGTCCCGCGCGACGGAGAAGTCGAGCGACGTGATGCGCGGGGCAGTGTTGCCAAGCGCCTCCTGGTCGCCACCGGCGCCGCCGACGCCGGTACAGGCCGTCAAGGTCGCCACTAACAGCGTCGCAACCCAAACCGACAGCGATCCGTGCATTTTTGCCAACAAGGTAGCCCTCATGATGCGAAGCATGCCATGTTCGATGCGCGCTCGCGCCCCCAGCGTGTAGAAACGCCGCTCACCGCCGGTTCTGCAGCGTGCGCAGCATTATGTCGTCGGTATCGACGCCCGTTCCGTGGCGCAGCAATCCGAACCCGGCGGCCTAAACGAGAAACCCCAGGTCACGAGCACTGAAATTGCCGATCGAGCGTGCGATCTGGGGGAGATTGCTGTCGGTGATGCCGAACCAGCGCGCCAACGTCGCAGCGTACTGATCCGACGACGTGGTCGGGATGAAGCGTCCGCCGCCAACGTCGTCTGCACCATCCGCCGCGAGGGTTGCGCCGACTTTGAGCAACGGATAGGTCCCGTAGATTCGTCCGCCCTGCACCTGACCACCAACGGCGAACTGCACGCCGCCCCAGGCGTGATCGGTGCCATCGCCGTTCGAAGTCAGTGTACGGCCAAAGTCTGACTGCGTGAATGTCACGACACTCTGCGCCACGCCAAGCTCGACCGTGGCATCGTAGAAGCG
>JAGRJB010000523.1 GCA_020442965.1 Pseudomonadales bacterium | reverse complement strand
TACATCCTGCAATTCAACCGCGTCGCGCACCACTTCCGCATTGGTGACGTCGGTCAGCAGCTTGGCCACCGATTTGTCGCCCGCATCCGACGTGCCGGACAGGAGGTCCTCATATCCCTCGGTCCGCATGCGCTTGAGTCCCGCACGAATTTCGTCGCGCAGCGGCTGCTTGCGCTCACTGAGCATTCTTGCAAGATTTTCGCGTTCGCTGCTAGTCAGTGTATCCATCTCTTACTCCGACCGCGCGGCGGCGCGCTGATTCGCGACCGAGCGAGAACTCGGCGACAAATTCGCGGCCGTCGCCGCGCTCATGATGCGGCCGCCAAGGGCGGTTGCGCGAAGACTTCGCGCAACGATGCCGGAAGCTGGCTCCGTACGTCTTCCATCTGGCCGGCGCTAACAATCTGCGCAATGAGCGCACCGGTGAGGGCGTGGAGTTTGGCGGCCTGCGATGGTTCCACTGCGAGTTGCTGCACGAGTTGCCGCTCGATCGTCTCCCGGGTGATGCGTTTATCTGGCCCAAGAGGTAGCGCGTAAAGCGAAGGCTGCAACAGCGAAGGAAGCTGCGCAATGAGATCTTCGGCTTCCGCGGGAGTAAGCCTTCGTACCAATGCGTCGAGGACGATCCCGAGCGCGGTCTCCACCTGACCGTCGGTCTCGAGGCCGGTGTCGGCGCGCAGCTGATTGATGACGCGCCGATAGGTCGCTTCGGCGCGCGCGGCACTGCGCCTCCTCGCGGGTGACCGGTCGGTGCTCGCCACCCCGCCCTCGCCGATCTGCGCCGCGACGATCGCGGCCAGACGATCGATCGGGGCGGCTTCATCGAGAAGGAGATCATCGAGCGTTACCATCCCGACGAATCGCCCCTCCTCAACGAGGGGAATGCGCCGAATGTTACGCTTCTGCATGAGATGAATCGCGCTGGCCTGGCTGTCCGTCGGTGCGAGTGACACGACACCTGCGGTCATCACCTCGCCGACCGTCGTCTTGTGGGGGTCGAGCCCGCGGCCCAGCGCACGGATCGCGAGATCGCGATCCGTCACAATGCCCACGACGCTCCCCTTATCCTGTACGACGACGGCACCGATGTTGTTATGCTCGATCGCGCGTGCCGCATCGAGGACGGAGGCGTCGGATTTCAGCGCCACAATACGGGGTCTTACGTACCATTTGAGAGACATCTGAGAGCTCCTTGGACGGGTTGACGTTGATCGTTCCCGAAAGACCTATCGAAAGGCTCGCCGACGCAATACGTTCGCGCGGTTCCGGGAATCCAGCCTCCACGAGGCCAATGAGTATGCAGGCCGAAGCGCTCTCGGTATATTCGTATGTCTATCTAACAATCAACGGTCAACCACAGGTAGTCCTCCTGACCGATGGCCTGTAGTCTTGTTGGGGATTTCCGATGAATAACTCGATTCTGGTACTGAACAGCGGCTCCTCCAGCATCAAGTTCGGTTTGTACGATGGCAAGCATCCGGGGCTGCCAGGCATTGGACATGGCCAGGTGTCAGGGCTTGGAACAAAACCCCGACTGCAGGCCTTCGACCGCGACAACGTCGCGATCGTTGATCTGCAACTCGAGCAGGGCTGCGATCATGCGCAAGCCATGCTGGCTCTCGTGGATTGGGGCCGTACCCGCAAGGCGAGCGAGAACGTCGCCGCCGTCGGCCATCGCGTCGTTCACGGTGGCGGGCTCTACGACGCGCCGGTGCTGGTGAACAAAGACGTCCTGGACCAACTCGACACTCTCAATCCGCTCGCACCCCTGCACCAACCGCACAATCTCGAAGGCATTCGCGTATTGGCGAAACTGGTTCCCGAACTACCCCAGATTGCGTGCTTCGACACCGCGTTTCACCGCACTTTGCCGAAACTTGCGCGGCAGTTCGGTTTGCCGGCCCATCTCTACGAGCGAGGTATAAGACGTTACGGATTCCACGGGCTGTCCTACGAGTACATGGCGGAGACACTGCCAGGAATCATCGGCCAGGCCGCTGCCGGAAAAGTCATCGTGGCGCATCTGGGCAACGGGGTGAGCATGTGCGCCATGCTCGAGGGGCGCAGCGTGGCAACCACGATGGGCTTTACTGCGTTGGATGGCCTGCCCATGGGGACCCGCTGCGGCGACTTGGATCCCGGCATCGTGCTGTACCTGCTCAATGAGCTCAAAATGAGCAGCGCACAGATCGCAGAGCTTCTCTACGAGAAGTCCGGACTACTGGGAATGTCCGACATCAGCCGTGACATGCGCGAGTTGTTAGATAGTGATACGGCCGCTGCGCGGGAGACGATTGACTTTTTCGTGTATCGAATCAATCGTGAACTGGGTGCTCTGACCGCCATCCTGGGAGGGCTCGATGCCCTGATATTCACCGCGGGGATCGGTGAACATTCGGCAGCAATACGCAGCCGGGTCTGCGATCTTGCCTCCTGGGTCGGCATCAGACTGGATGCGAAGGCGAATGAACGTCACGCGCTGCGGATCAGTGCTGACGATAGCAGCGTGCCCGTGTGGGTAGTACCGACTCAGGAGGAATGGATGATCGCCCGTCACACGCAGCGACTGCTAACCCGCCTCTGACGTCCGCGCCATCGCCAACATTGGCCGAACGCTGCTCCAGTGATCCGCGGGACAAGCTGCAACAGCAGGCCTCTAAGGCATAGGCGCAATTCGGAGGACCACGCAGAGTCCTGGACTATTACGCAGCTCGCGACGGATATGCTGCGGTGCGTATCCTGCGTCCAACTGTCCTACACGCCACTGGTACGCATCGTCCTTTGCCTGTAGGCTGATCGACGGGCTTTACATATTTCGTCTTGCCGGAGTCGGCGACATCGTGATCGATCCACAGGACCCCAGAGCCGATTCACAGACGGCGGCTAACTGCCTTCGAATCATTCTTGATCGCGCGTTCGGGTTCGTCGGCGTGCTCGATGCTTCCGGTAAGCTGCTCGAGATCAATGCGGCCGCATTGGCGTTCGCAGGCGTTTCGCGCGCGCAAGTGGTTGGCTGCGCGTTCGCTGCGACGCCCTGGTGGAACTGGTCCGCCGAGCAGCAGGCCAAGCTCACCGCCGGCATCGCGAGTGCTTCGCATAACGAGTTCGTGCGGTTCGAGGCGCAGCATCGTCGTGCCGACGGAAGCATCGAGCCGGTTGATTTCTCACTCAGCCCGGTGCTCGATCAGTCGGGGACAGTCACCCACCTGGTCGCCGAGGGCCGGCGCAATGGTCAGCGCGAACAGTTGGAGCGCGAGCTGCGCGCCCGCGCCGAGGAACTCGAAGCTGCCAAGATGGCGGCCGACAAAGCGAACTTGTCCAAGTCTGAGTTTCTGGCAGCCGCCAGTCATGATCTACGGCAACCACTACAGACCATCGCCTTGGTGCACGCGATCCTCGTTCGGACCGTCAAGGATCAGACCGCGGCCTCGCAGCTGCACTCACTCGCTGAAGCGATTCGCAGCATGGAGAATCTGCTGTCAGCTCTACTCGATGTGAACCGGCTGGAATCCGGTGTGATCGCACCGCGCAAACAAGTGTTCGTGCTGGAGCAGATACTGACACCGCTGCGATCCGGGCTGGGTTTTGCCGCCGATGACAAACAGTTGCAACTCGACATACCCGTGTGTCACGAGTCCGTGCGCACCGATCCACATTTACTGGACGTGATCCTGCGCAATCTGGTGTCGAATGCCATCAAGTACACGCGGCGCGGCTCGGTGACAGTACTGGCAGCGCCTGTCGATGGTGTGCTGCGCATTCAGGTCATCGATACGGGCATCGGCATCGCCGCCGAGCACTGCGAACGACTGTTCGATGACTTCTACCAGATCGACAATCCCGCGCGCGACCAGCGCCGTGGCGTCGGCCTGGGCCTGGGCATCGTACGGCGGATCAGCAGATTGCTCGCGCTGCCGGTGCGAGTGCAGTCGGAACCCGGTCGCGGTACCACCTTCTCGATCGACATACCACGAGTGGTTAGTGCGGTAGAACATCCCGCAGCAGCGAACATTACCGACACAGGCCGTCACCGCACCCTGCAAGCCCGGCGCGATCTGACCATACTGCATATCGAGGACGATCCGGCCGTCGCTGCCTCAATGCGCCTACTGCTTGATCTGGAAGGCTACACGGTGGGACAAGCGGCCTCTGGCGACGAGGCGCTGCAACTTGTGCGCGACGGTGGACTACGTCCCGACGTGATCATCACCGACTACCTACTGCCTCATGGGACCACCGGCGATGAGATCGTCTTGGCCATAGCCGACTTGCTGGGCCGCAAGCCGCCAACCATCATGCTGACGGGCGACCTCAGCAAGGATCGCCGACGGACGCTCGAGCGTGTGGTAGATCGCGTACTCGAGAAGCCCGCCGACATCGAGACGCTGCTGGACGCGATCGAAACCCCGTGCCTGATGGCCGGGTCGGGAACGCGCAAATCACCTCAGCAGCGCGATTCGGTCGATGTCATTGGCCCATAAAGCCGCGCTGAGTGCGCCGCGCGGGCTGGCAACGCGGTGACGTCGGCCGTACCGCCTCTAGATCGAGCGACACGATCATCAGGCTGGCGTCTCCCGGCACGGAGGTAACAGTCATCCCCAGGTTTCGAGCGACCTGAAGCATGCGCTCGTTGGTCGCGAATACGGTCCCGTAGATGTGCTCGATCCCGCGACGGGCGGCAAACTCGAACAGCGTCGTGGTGAGTTGCGTGCCGACTCCGCGACCTTGCCACTGGTTGGCCACCGTTACTGCGAACTCGGCGGATTTCCCGGTCGTATCGCGCGCATAACGCGCGACCGCGACGAAATCTCCGCTGCTGCTGCTCGGGTCTACTACCACTAGCGCCATCGTCCGATCAAAATCGATGGTCGTCAATTGGCTCAATAATTGGAGCGATGGCTCGCGCAGTACATAGAACAGCCGCTGGTAACGCGACTCCTCGCTCAACGCTGCAATAAAGCAACGCTCGCGATCGACGTCATCGGCTCGAATCGGGCGTACGTGCAACCGCACTCCATCACGAGACACCAGCTCACACTTAAATCGTTCGTCAGCCGTTGGCACGCTACGCATGCTACACACTCGCCGAGGCGACTGCCCGATCGTCGGTCCGGACGAACCCTTGCGGTGTACCGCGCGAACATGCTGAGCAATCCGGCGCCAGGACGGTGGCGCATTTGGTCTGCGTGAGAATCCAGTGCGAGCCGGACGTCGCGCTAGCGCAGGCTCAGTCTTGTCGCAAACCGCCCCGCCACCACGGTCGTGCCGCGTTGCAGCCAGCAGGACCGGCAATCGCTCGCTAGTCGCTTGCTGCGGGCGGAGCTGCTTTGATCGCCGTGCGCTCATCGACGATTACCGCCGTCACGATATCCGACCCTACGTTGACCGCAGTGCGCGTCATATCGAGCAACCGGTCGGCACCGAGAATGATGCCGATCCCCTCGGCGGGTATACCAAAGGTCACTAACAAACCTGCGATCAACGGCAAGGAGCCGCCCGGAATCGATGCAACGGCAACCGCGGAGAGAACCGCCAGCACCAGGAGCGTGCCCTGCTCGGCCCAGCCGAGGTGCACGCCGAATACCTGCGCGACGAACAATACGACACAGCCCTCATAGAGCGCCGTTCCGGACATGTTCATGGTGGCGCCGAGCGGCAATACGAAACCCGCAGTCGTGGGCTTCACGCCCAGCTGTTCGCGCGTGACCGCGAGCGACGCCGGCAGTGTCGCGCTGCTTGAACTCGTCGAGAATGCCGTGATCAGCACCGGTCGGACAATCTTCCAAAACTCGAGCGGCCGACGGTGGGACCACAACTTGAGCCACAGCGACATGGTGCCAAACAAGTGCAGCAACATCACCGCGAGACACGCGATCACGAACACGCCGAGCGCGATGACAATGTCCCAGCCGACTTTGACAATCACGCTGAAGATCATCGCTGGCACGGCGTAGGGAGCGAGCTTGAGGGCAAACTGCACGATGCCGGTCATCAGTCGCGTAACGAGTTCGAGCGTTGCCACCACCTCGTCCCGTTTGGTATCGCCCAGCTTGATAGCAGCCGCACCCACCAAAATCGCGAACAAGATCAATGGCAGCACTTCGCCCAGAGTATTGCGATCATTGCCCACGAATGCGCCGAACAGATTGCGCGGCATGAACATGTCGACGATGGTCTGCGGCGTCATCGATGGGCGTTGAGCGCTGCGCTCCACCGTCTGCTGCGCGACGCCGCCGTACTCCTGCATCAACTGTGTCTTGGTCTCGGGATCGAGCGCATCCCCGGGTCGCACGACATTCATCATGACGAGGCCCAGGAACACGGCGATCGCCATATTGACTACGAATAACATGAAGGTGCGGGTTGCGAGCGGCCCCAAATCCTTGAGCTCGCCCAGCTGTGCGACGCCTGCGGCGAGCGAAGCGAACACCAGCGGTATCACGACAAAGAACAACAGTCGCAGGAAAACCTGGCCCAGTGGGTCGAGCGCGAAGTTCGACAGCCAGCGCGCGCCCTCGAGCACCGACGGGGCAATGGCGCCAATCAGCAGCGTCACTACGCCGGCGACGGCCCCGACGGCGAGACCAATCAGGATTCGGTTGGCAAGTCTCGGGTCGATATCCGACATGGTTGTTAGTCGGAGATCCGGCTATTTGGCTGCCTGACGCTCGACCTCGCGACCGACCGGGCTGTGACGATAGCCGTACAAGAAATAGATCACCAGGCCGACCGCAGCCCACACAAAGAACGTGACTTGCGTTCGAAACGGCAGTGCGAAAAACAGAAACGCACAGCCGCCCAACGCAAGCGGCGCCATGATCCAGGCGAATGGTGTGCGGAAAGGACGTGGCCGACTGGGGTCCTTGACGCGCAGAATCAAGACTCCCAGCGCGACCGTCATGAAAGCAAATAGCGTGCCGCTGTTGGAGATGTCAGCTAACACACCCACCGGAAAGAACGACGCGAAGACAGTCACGGCAAGACCGGTGATCGCCGTGACAATGTGCGGCGTGTGAAATTTCGGGTGGATACGCGTGAGCAGTTCGTTGAAGGGCAATAACTTGTCGCGTGCCATCACGAAGAAAATACGAGTCTGTCCAAACAACATCATCAAGATCACCGACGGCAGCGCGAGAAATGCCGCAAGTCCGATCAGTCCGGAGATTTTTTTCCAGCCAATCGCATCCATGACGTGCGCCAGCGGTTCGCCGCTACAGGCCAGTTGCCTGGCATTCTCGGCAATCTTGCAGGCCTCGGCGAGTCCGCGCGTACCGGGCTCGAAAGCGAGGCCAGTCGCGGGATCGAAGATCGGCTGCGCACCGATCGATCCGATAGCACCAGCGGCCACCAACACATAGAAGATCGTACAAATCACCAGGCTGCCGATGAGTCCAATCGGTACGTTGCGTTGCGGGTTGCGAGTTTCCTCCGCGGCGGTCGACACCGCATCGAACCCGACGTAGGCGAAAAAGATG